>JAUVQB010000313.1 GCA_030598385.1 Alphaproteobacteria bacterium
CGGCCACGGCGATTCCTGCAATTTCGCGCACTGGCGACCTATCAGGGCCTGGCGATCATCCCTCTATCCGACGGCCTCGTCGTCGAGACCAGGGACAGCGGCGTCATTGTGCGCGACGCGGCGGGCCTGCTCGTCGCGCCGGGCGCCGATCGGGACCGCAAGCTGCGCGACAGCAACGATTTCGAATCCGGATTGCGGCTGTTCGACCTGGAGGACTGGCGGCGGGCCGATCGGGGGAACTCGACGGAAGTCCGGCGGGCCCTGTTGGACTCCGTCGTCGCTGCGCCCCCGGAGGGTGTCGCCGCGGCGCGCTTGGATCTCGCGCGCTTCTATTTCGCGCACGGCCTGGCGACCGAGGCCTTGGGCGTCCTGCGGCTCATCTCGCAGGAGTATGAGCGACTGGCCAGCGACCCCCAAGTGCGTTTGCTCCGCGCGGCCAGCGAGTTCCTGGCCAACAACTACGCGCGCGCGGCCGAGTTGCTGAACGATCCCGTTCTGAGCGATGAGCGGGACGCCCTGCCGTGGCAGGCCGCGGTCGCGGCGATATCACGGGACTGGCCGTCCGCGGTAGATCGCTTTGCCGCCGGCGCACCGCTTATTGCGGATTACGACCCTCGGGTGCGGGCCCGGCTTCACCTCCTGGCGGCCGAGGCCGGGCTCGGCATCGGCGACAGCGATAGCGCAAGCCGCTATCTGGTGGAGGTGCTCAAGGACGATCCAAACCTGGCCGAGCAAGCGCAGCTCGACCATCTCCTCGGCCGTCGCGCGAAAATGGACGGCGACACCGACGGCGCCCGCTTGCTCTGGCAGAAGGTCGCGGCAGGGTCCCACCGGCCGAGCCGCGCCCGCGCCCGTCTGGCGCTTGTCGAGCTCGGGCTCGAGACCGGCAGCTTGCCGGTGAAGGATGCGATTGCGGGGCTGGAGCGCCTGCGCTCGGACTGGCGCGGCGACGGCTTCGAGCTCGCCCTGCTCCAGCGCCTGGCGGAGCTCCATGTCGCCGCCGGGGACTACGGCTCGGCGCTGGGCGCCTTGCGCGAAGCGGTCTCGGAACTGCCGGACTCCCCCTACGCCGCCGCGGCGGGCGCACGCCTCGGCGAGATTTTCACCGACGTTATGCTCGCTGGGCAAAGCGAGTCGCTCGCGCCGCAAACCGCGGTTTCGCTTTACCGCGAGTTCAAGGACCTGGTACCGGCCGGCTCGGACGGCGAGCGGGCGATCGCGCGTCTGGCGGACCGCCTGGTGGAGGCCGGCCGGTTCGATGCGGCCGCGACGCTATTGGCGGATCAGGTGGCCGAGCGCCTGCACGGCGAGGAAAAAGTGCGCACTGGCGCGCGCCTCGCCTGGATCCGGTTGCTCGAACGCAAGCCGGTCCTGGCGTTGACCGCCCTGAATGCCAGCCTGCCGGAGGCCGGTTTCGCGTCTCTGCCGGATCAGCTCGAGCGCGACCGCCGTCATTTGCGCGCGCGGGCGCTGGCGCTGCTTGGACGAACCGCCGAAGCGCTGGCGCTGCTCGGCGGCGACGACAGCGCAGAAGCCTTGCGCCTGAACGCCGAGATACTCTGGTCCGAGAAGCAATGGCTGGCGGCGTCCAGGACGCTCGAGAAACTTGCGCCGACGCCGGCGGACGGCCAGGCGCTGAGCCAGGGCGACAGCGAGGTTCTGCTCAATCTGGCTGTCGCCTACAGCCTGTCGGGGCAGCACGATGGCCTGAGCCGTATAGGAGACGACTATGGCGCCGCCATGGCCGCGACGGTTTGGCGCGACGACTTCGCGCGGCTTACCGGCGAGCCGGAAGACGAGGAGACGCTCTCCGTCGCGAACGAACTCGCGGATGCGGCCCGCTTCGAGGCCTTCACGTCGAAGTTCAAGGACCGCCTCGCATCCAGCGAGGCGAGCGGCCTCAACTGATACCGGGACACACTGATATCGGGACGCGCGGGGAAGGTTTAGCCGACCTTGCGCTTGGGCTGCGGCTTCACTGGCGGTTCGGACGCGGGTGCCGCAGACGTGGATGTCGCAGCGGCGCTCTGCTCGAGGGCCTTGGCGAGGGCGTCGCCAGCGGCGGCGGCGACCCGGTTTTCTTCCTGGATGCGCTCATGGATCTCCCGGCGCAGCACGGTCGCCTCGGCCGGGAAGGTGAATCCCAGCTTGATGGACTTGCCGCGGATGTCCACCACGGTCACTTCGATGTCATCATTGATGATGACCGACTCGCCAACCTTCCGGGTCAGATAGAGCATCGGCTGCCTGCCTGTTTGGCGGCTCCCCGATCAAGGGGCAGGCCAGTTTCAAGGCCGGAGTCTAGCAGGGATTGGCGCTCCTAAACAAGCGGCTGGAGACAACGCCTCCATGGGGCGCCTCCGTGGGGCGCCGCAGGCCGGTCCGGCGCCGCCGATCCTGTCGGCGCGCGCAAAAAGGCTCGGTCGGTCCGAGCGTCCAGGCCAAGCTGGGGATTGGCAGGCCCGGTGGGCGGATGCTAGGGGAAGGGCGGGGCAATTCCGGAGTCGCCACACCTCCGTCCGTTTCACGCGAGCGGGACCCTCGAGAAGATAACGCCGAGAAGAAAGAGCCGAGAAGAGAACGTAATGTCGTGGATCCTAGTCGCTTTGTTGCTGCTTGCTGTCGGCTCGACCGTCAGCGCCACCTTCGCTTACCTCTCGACCTATCGCCGCTTGAAGCGGCTCGAGGCCGAGCTGCCGGAGGGTAGAGGAGCGGGCAGTGGACAAGGCGGCGGTCAGGGCCGAGGAGAGGGGGCCGGGGCGGTTGGCGGCGTGCTGGGCTTGGCCGACGTGTTGGCCGAGGTCCCGATCGGGGTCTACGCGGCCGATCAGGCAGGCCGGGTGCTCTATGTCAATCGGCGCCTGGCGCGCTGGTTGGCGGTGGAGCCGGAGGCGCTCTCGGGCGTGGCCCGTCTCGCCGACTGGCTGGCCCCCAACCCGGATGGCGCCTCCGACGGCGGCCCAGACGGCGGCCCAGACGGCGGCCC
>JAUVQB010000424.1 GCA_030598385.1 Alphaproteobacteria bacterium
GATCATCAATATGCTGCGGCCTTAATCCTTCATCTTTACGTGCCTTAATATACCACTGCACTTCTCTGGGTGGGCAATTTCTGACTACTATTTCCAACCAACGTAGCAGGCGGCGAATGGGGCGAGATTGATCATCACTATCGAGGATGGTGAAATTCTGTGGCAAACCGGCCTCTTGCCAATGTGCACGCAGGATACGATGGGTCAGACCATGAAATGTCCCCACCCACATGCCCCCGGCGGGGGCATCCAGTAAGGTTTCAATGCGTGAACGCATCTCGGCCGCGGCCTTGTTGGTAAAGGTCACTGCAAGGATGCCAAATACCAGCACGAGAAACTGGAGCCGATTCTCAAACCCACCTACGGGGTAATCGTCTATCAGGAGCAGGTGATGCAGATCGCCCAGGAGCTGGCGGGCTACAGCCTGGGCGGCGCCGACCTCTTACGCCGGGCCATGGGCAAGAAGATCAAGTCGGAAATGGAGGCTCAGCGAAAGACCTTCATCGACGGCGCCGTGGCGCGCGGGGTCGGTGATGCCAAGGCCGAGCAGATCTTCGAACAGGTGGCCAAGTTTGCCGGCTACGGCTTCAACAAGAGCCATGCGGCGGCCTATGCCTTGATCGCGGTCCAGACCGCCTATCTCAAGGCCAACCATCCGGTCGAGTTCATGGCCGCCTCGATGACCTACGACCTGGGCAACACCGACAAGCTGAACCAGTTCCGCCAGGAGCTGAGCCGGCTCAAGATCGCGCTTCTGTCGCCGGACGTGAACCGGTCGGATGCGGACTTCCGTGTCGAACAGCGGGACGATGGCCAGGGCGATGGCCAGGGCGATGGCCGGCCCGCCATCCGCTATGCTCTGGCGGCCGTGAAGAACGTCGGCGCGGCGGCGATGACGGCGCTCACCGCCGAGCGCGAGGCCGGCGGCCCGTTCAGCGACCTGGGGGATTTCGCCAAGCGCCTCGACGCGCGTCAGGTGAACAAGCGGCAGATCGAAAGACTCGCCTGCGCCGGTGCCTTCGACAGCCTGGAACCCAACCGCCGGCAGGTCTGCGAAGGAGCCGAGCACCTTATGCGTCACGCCAATCTGGCCGCCGACGAGCGGGACTCCTCCCAGGCCAGCCTGTTCAGCGACGACAGCAGCTTGCCGACGGCGCGGGTCGCGCTCCCGGAGGTGCCCGACTGGCCCGCCATGGACCGCCTGCGCCACGAGTTCGAGGCGATCGGCTTCTACCTCTCGGCCCATCCGCTGGAATCCTACGGGCGGACGCTCGCCCGTCTGGGCGTGGTCGGCTGCGAGGAGCTGCCCCAGGCCATGGCCCGCGCGCCGGGCCGCAAGAAGATGGCCGGCATCGTGATCGGCAAGCGGGAGATCACCACCCGCCAGGGCAAGCGCCTGGCCTTCGTTCAGTTCTCCGACATGAGCGGCGTCTACGAAGTCTCGATCTTCGCCGAGGTTCTCGGGCGGGTCCGCGAGCTACTGGAGACCGGCCGGCCGTTGCTGCTCAACGTCGATGCGCGCCAGGACGGCGCCGATTTGCGGCTGAATGCCCAGGACATCTCTGCGCTGGACGAGACGGTGGCGAGCGCGTCGAGCGGACTCAGGCTCTATCTGAACCAAGCGGAGCCCTTGGTGCAGCTCCAGTCCTTGCCGGCCCGCGCCAAGGAAGGCTCGGGCACTGGCCGGTCAGGTGGTGGCGGGGCGGCGCGCGGCCGCGTCGCCTTGGTGCTGGCGGCCGGAGAGGGCGACGAGGTGGAGCTGGAGCTGCCCGGCGCCTATCGCCTCTCGGCCGAGATGCGCCGTGCCATCAAGGCGATCCCCGGCATGACCGTCGAGGACTGCTGACGCCCGGCCTCGCGGCCGAACCGAACAAGCCACGTTCGCGCTTGCCTTTTGGGCGTGTCACGTTTAACTAGCCGCTCAACTAGGTCGACGACCTGAAACGCACGCAGGCCTGCGGCCGTGCCGGGGGAGACATCCTCGGCCGTCCGCTCCGGTGTCCGGGCACTCCCGGATGAACGCCTGCGGAGGTCCAACCGGAGAAAGAGGACGAGATGGCCTTTCCTAC
>JAUVQB010000494.1 GCA_030598385.1 Alphaproteobacteria bacterium
GAGCCCAAGCAGAAGGGCTTTGCCCGCTGGCATGGGGACACGGCCGCGCAGCGCGCTGTCGTGAACAACCGCCATCGGCTGCGCTCCCAGGTGGGCAAGGAGGCCTTCCGGCTTCGTGCCGAGATCGTCGAGCGTTCCTTCGCCCACATCTTGGACCGCGGCGGCATGCGGCGAACTTGGCTGCGCGGGCGCGAGAACGTTCACAAGCGCTACCTCCTCCACGTCGCCGGCCACAACCTCGGCCTGCTGATGCGCCTGTTGATCGGCGCCGGGACGCCGAAGGAGGCTATGGCGCGGGGCAAGGCTGTTTTCCTGCTGCACGCGGCCCGCGATGGCAACATCGTTCTTGTCATAGCGGCGATCGGCCGCCATCAAGCCGGCGCCGTACTCCTCATCGTGTTTGTAAGCCCAGGCCGCTGAAACCACACTTCGTCAACGGGCTGTTAGGCGCTCGATCAGGAGGCACCTTGTTTCGCTCTCCGAGCACATCTACCTGCTTAAACGGATGAGAAGCGCACGGGGTCACGTTTCAAGCACGCTGTCCAGCGTGCCTGGGCGCGCGCATTGCGACGAACAGACAATGCAGCGGCGCCTTTTAAAAAGGCCTTAATGGCCGTGCCGGCGGGCTGGATCGGGACTCGCCAGTGCCCGGCCGTGACGGATTTGCGGCCCGCGCGGCCAAGTTCGTGTGGATGAAACCAGCCGGGCCTACGTATGACATAGGGACGCCGTCACACTGGCAGACTGGGGGGTTGCCATGTCTCTTGTTCGCCCGACGTTTCTCGCGCTCGCCGCCCTTGCGCTGTTGTTCACGGCCAGCCAGCCGGCGCCTGCTCAGGTAGAGGAACCGGAGTTCGCTCGTCCGGCGGACCCGGCCACTCCGGTCACCGGCACCCGGGTCGACGACATGACGCCGCAGATGCGAACGGCCTATATCCGCGGTATCCAGGAGGAGCTGGCCGCCCACGATTACCATCCCGGGCTGGCCGACGGGATCATGGGCCCCATGACCCGCGACGCGATCCGCCATTACCAGCGCGACGCGGGCCTGGAGGTCCACGGGGTGGCCACCAAGGAGCTGCTCGACCACCTGAAGTTCGCGTTGCCCAAGGTCTATGCCAGCCCGCCGCCGGAGCTCGACCAAGTGGTGCTGGAGGCACAGATTCACTTGCAGGAGATGGGCTATTACCGCGGCCCCGTGGACGGCCAGATTGGCCTAGACACGCGCGAGGCCGCGCGCGCCTTCCGCCATGACGCCGGCCTGTCGGTCAGTGGCGTGGTGGACGAGGATTTGATCGAAAGGCTGAGCGAACCTCAACCGGCTCCTGGGCAAAGCGAATTTCCCAAGAGTGCCGATGTGACGGGCGAGGTCTCGCCGGAGCCCATGCCGCCGGGCGAGGGATCAACGATCATAGGGTCTGGAGACAAGTCTCCGTAACGCCGTTGCATCCGTTAGGCCGCGGCAAGAGCCGCCTGCTGCGGCTCCCCCATGAACTCCTCCACGAGGTCGGCGAGGGCCAGGCGCGTGCCACCCGGTCCACCGGCTTCCTCCGTGCTGCCCACGAACATGGTGCCGAACACCCGCCCTGCCGCCTCCCCCCGGAGCCTGGCGCGGGAGCGCCGGGC
>JAUVQB010000417.1 GCA_030598385.1 Alphaproteobacteria bacterium
ACCGGAACATCCCCGTGGTCGTTTGCAAGGTCGGACGGACGGTGGAAAGCGCCCGGCACGTGCGCTCCCACACGGGCGCTGTTGCCGGCAGCAGCGTCGCCTACGACGCGGTGCTGGAACGATTCGGCGCCCTTCGCGTCGGCTCGGTCGATGCCTTGATGGACACGGCCTTGCTCATGTCCCAAGGCCGCCGCATCGAAGCCGGTGGACTCGGCGTGGTCACGGATTCCGGAGGCCTTCGCGAACTGCTGATCGACCGGGCGGCGGATCAGGGCCTTGCTTTCGCAAAGCTATCGGACCGCAGCTTGGCGGCTTTGCGCGACACGCTACCTGCCACCTTGGAGCCCTCCAACCCCTTGGATGCAGCCGGCGCGCTCGACACCCGGTTCGCCCAGGTCTTCCGGGATAGTCTGCGAATCATGGCTGAAGACCCGGGCGTTGGTATTCTGGGGTTCGAGTTCGACGGCCGCGACGACTATTTCTACGATCCCGGACTGGCCGAGGTTGCCGCCGGGTTACCAGAGCTCTCGGGCAAGCCCTGTTTCCTCTATTCGAGCTTCGCCAACGCGAACAACCGCGTGTTGGCGACGGGATTCGCCGATGCCGGCCTGCCCCTGATCAACGGCCTCGACAACATGCTGGCGGCCGTCCGAGGCGCCTTGACCTATCGCGACCTGCAGGCCCTCGCGGCAAAGCAAGACCTGGCGCCCGATTCCCCGCCGCAGGAAGAGGTCGCGGCCTGGCGCCAACGCCTAGACGAAGGCGCCGGGCTGCAGGAAGCGGACGGGCTATCGCTTCTCCAGGCTTTTGGAATTCCAACGGTGCCTTATCGCGTGGTCGAAACCTGCGACGCCGCGCAGAAAGCCGCCGAGGAGTTTGGATGGCCGGTCGCCCTGAAGACCGCGGTGCATGGCATCGATCACAAGACCGAGGTCGACGGGATCCGGCTGAATATCGCGGCCGGCGACAGCCTGGCAGGCGCTTACGACGGTCTGTCCCGGCGCCTGGGGCCCCGGATTCTGGTGCAAGCCATGGCGCCGCAAGGAACGGAGCTTGCCTTCGGATACCTCCGCGACCCGGATTTCGGGCCGGTCGTCATGGTCGGCGCGGGCGGGACTCTGATCGAGCTCATGAGCGATCGCGTCTATGCCCTGGCGCCCTTCGGGATTCTCCGCGCCCGCAGCCTGATCGATCGCTTGCGGTTGCGCCCACTGCTGGATGGCCAGCGCGGCGCACCGCCGGTCGACGTCGACGCCCTCTCTCTCGCCCTGGCGCGCTTTTCCGTTCTGTGCGGCGCCCTGGCGCCGGCGATGCGCGAGATGGACGTCAACCCGGTGATCGCCACCCCGGAGGGCTGCTTCGCCGTCGATGCCCTGGTCCTATAGCAATTCCGCTTCGCTGGGTCTCTGCGCCGGCCCGCTCAACACGGAACCGCTTTAGGCGGCCGTTAAATCGGCCGGCCTTCAAGCATCAAACGGATGGCCTCCGAATTGAGGCGCGGCCCGATCATCTGCGGGTAGACCACAAGCGCGTCCTCGAAAGCCTTGAGGGCGAGCTCCCACTCCTCCATGTCGGCATAGACCTGCCCGCGCCCGGACAGTGCGCCAAAATGGCGCGGCTCCAAGGCCAAGGTCTTGTCGATGTCGCTCAGCGAGTCCTGATAGTTTCCCAGCAGCCAGTGAACGGTCGCCCGCTTGTTCCAGGCTTCCGCGAACTGGGGCGCAAGGCCGACCATTTCCTCGAATGTCTCGAGCGCGGACGGGTAGTTTCTGTGCGCCATCAACCCGATGCCGATTTCCATCAGGCCATTGACGGCGGACTCTTTGTGCGCGACCCAAAGAGCCCAGATGCGCTGCTCGACCTGGCGCGCAGCCACTTCGTCCGGCGCGGCGCGAAGCTGCTGGAAAAGCTCGTCGAGCTGAGGGTCGTTCTGGTCCGCCCAGACGGAGGGCGCCGTAAGGTTCACCATGCACAGCACGAGGATGGCGATGAGGCAGCGCATGGCGCTAGTATGATCCGGCCGGATCGCTTTGCAAGCGTACGACAGGCGGTCCAGGGATCACGATTTCCGGAGGTGTCGAGGGCGCCATGGCTGCAAGGAC
>JAUVQB010000044.1 GCA_030598385.1 Alphaproteobacteria bacterium
ACGCTGTTCGACTCGCCCAGGCTGCCGCCGTGCTTGCCAAAAGCCGTCCTGACCTCGGACGCCGTGCGAGTGCGGTTGTCGGTCAGGGTCTCGACGATGATCGCCGCGCCGCCAGGGCCATAGCCTTCGTAGCGGATTTCATCGAAGTTGGCGTCATCGTCGCTCCCGTCCGCCTTCTTGATGGCGCGCTCGATGTTGTCCTTGGGCATGTTGGCGGCGCGCGCCGCGGTGGCCGCCGAGCGCAGCCGCGGGTTCATGTCAGGGTCCGACATACCGGAGCGCGCGGCGACCGTGATCTCGCGGCTGAGCCGCGAGAACAGCTTGGCGCGCTTTTTGTCCTGCGCACCCTTGCGGTACATGATGTTCTTGAACTGTGAATGGCCCGCCATGGGGATGATACTCTAGATGCGGTGGGTGAAAACGCGGCAGCCTACCATATGTTGCCGCGACGGTGTCAGCCCCAGAGTCCAGGCTTAGTGCAGCTTTATGGCGATATTGCGGCGCCTTCTAACAGGATTCGCACCGGACCGAAAGGCCCGCGGCGGCGCGGTTCAGGCCTGGCCAGGAACCGGCTAAACTGCTGGAATCGTGCCCGAAAGGCGGCCGCCGATACGCAGGGGTTCGGCCCGCAAAGCCACCCCTGTCGTGTCGTCGGTCTCCACGAACACGCCGCAGAGCGTGCCCTCGCCCTTGGCCACCGAAAGGCGCTCGGTCGGCAACTTGCGTGTGAAACGGGCAAGCGGAACGGCCTTATCCATGCCGATTACGGAATCATAGTCGCCGCACATGCCGGCGTCGGACTGATAGGCCGTGCCGGCGGAGAGAACCACGGTATCCGCCGTGGGAACATGGGTGTGGGTGCCGACGCAAAGGCTCACCCGGCCATCGACGAAGTGCCCCATGGCCATCTTCTCGCTGGTGGCCTCGCCGTGCACGTCGAGCACGATGGCATGGACGCTGGCGCCGAGGCGGTGCTTGCTTAGTTCCCGCTCGACAGCGGCAAAGGGGTCGTCGAGCGGGTCCATGAACAAGCGGGTCATCACGCTCGCCACAAGCACCTTTCGCCCCTGCGGGCCCGGAAACAGGCCGGCGCCCTTGCCCGGCGTGCCGGCCGGATAGTTGAGCGGCCGTATCAAGCGCGGCTCGCGGTCGATGAATTGGAGCGCCTCGCGCTGATCCCACATGTGATTGCCGCCGGTGACGGCATCGACGCCGGCCGCGAACAGTTCCTGGCAGATCTTTTCGGTGATCCCGAACCCGCCGGCGGCGTTCTCGCCGTTGGCGATCACGAAGTCGAGGCCGAGGCTCCTGCGCAGCTCCGGGACCTGCCCGGTCACGGCAACCCGGCCCGGACGGCCAACGATATCACCACAGAAGAGAATGCGCACCCGATCTACTCCAAGCGAATGGCTTCGGCCTCGGTGACGATCCAATCGAGGCGTTTGTCGGTGGGGCCGCGCGGCACCGCCGGCACCTCCTGGCCCGCGTAGGCCAGGCCGATGGCCAGCACGTCTCCACGGGCCCGCAAATTTTCGAGAGTCCGGTCGTAGAAGCCACCGCCGTAGCCCAAGCGATAGCCCCGACGGTCGAACGCCAGCAAAGGCGCCAGCACCACGCCGGGAGTCAGTTCAGGCTTGTCGGGGCTTGGAATCTGCGTGTTGAACGCCGCCGGCTCGAGTTCGTCTCCCGGCGACCAGGCCCGAAACACGAGAGGTTGGTTTGCCTCGAGTACGACCGGCAGCGCAATCGGGTGGCCGGCCGCTTGTAGCGCCAGCATCAAGGGCCGGGGATCGAGCTCGCTGCCCATCGGCCAATAGGCCGAGACGACCGCCTCCGCGGCGAGCGCCACAGCGGTCCTCAGGTGGCGGCAGACCGCGTCCGCGGCCCCCTCGCCCGCCTTAGCTGCAGCCGCGCGGCGCGTCGTTGCCTCGGCACGTAGCCGGCGTTTTTGTTCGTTCAATGTGGTTGTCATGGTGAGCCAACGCCGGCAAGCGGCGGACAAATAGGGGTTGGACGGGGCCACCTTGGCCGTTGGCCGTTGATCACCTCTGCGGCCTGCACTTGCAGGTGGGCGCCATATAACGAGGCCACGGCCCCGACAGGGACAGCTCCCAAGAGGTCGATATTGGCCCCAGGGATCGATGGCCTGACGCACCAGGCAGCTCCCGCCCGGTTCTATTTAGGCACGTTCGAAGCGCGCTGCAATGCTCTCTATGCGCTGGGCGCAGCCTTCCAGGGCCGAGGTCATGGCGGCGTGCGACGACTTGCCGTCGTCTCCGGCCTCGGCGTCGAAGGATTCGAGCTGATGATAGGCGTCCGACAGCTCGTCGGCGATCAGCAAACCGGTCATGACCAGCAAGCGGGCATCGCCGATCTGGCCGACGGAGCCGACCAATTCGCTCATCTTCGTGTCGACGTAGCGGGCAAGTTTCGTGAGATGCTCTTCCTGCCCGTCATCGCAGGCCACCTGGTACTCGCGGCCGTTGATCTCCACTGTCAGCTCGGGCATCGGCCTAAGACTCCAAGATCGCCGTGACCTGCGCCACCGCGCGGTCGAGGCGCAGGGCCACTTGCTCGGCCACGGCGCTCAGCTCATCGTTGCGGTTCTGTGCCTCGTCCAGCACCGAGCGCAATTGCGCTGTCCCCGGATCGTTCGAATCCGCGCTCGCATCGAGCGCCTGCTCAAGGTGTTGGATGGCCGTGTCCAACTGCGATACGGCCTCTCGTAGAGTCGCCATGTTTTCGTCGCCCGTGCTCTTTCCCCCTAGCGCGGTCCCGGTTTCCCGGACGCCCGCCGCCTGAGCATAGGCGCGCGCTTGATTGCGGGTCAACCGTGGGGCTTATCGGGCGAGCTTGGCGCGGATACGCATTTGTCCACAGGGCCGGCGCCCGCGAAGCGCCATATCGAGGTTGATTCTCCGGCCGCCTGGTTGCATCTTGCGGCGCATTCGGAAGAGGCGTTTGAGGGCGAAGCGGGCTTTCCGTCCGCGTTCGATGGTCCATTCAATGGAAGCTGCGCAATCCATCATCCCGCAACCGGCGGAACACGGCGAGATCGGCCACAAGGACATGGCCAACGCCATCCGGTTCCTCGCCGCGGATGCGGTGGAAAAAGCCAAATCCGGTCATCCGGGCATGCCCATGGGCATGGCCGATGTGGCGACGGTGCTATTCCGGCGCGTTCTCAAATTCGACCCCATCCGCCCCGACTGGCCCGATCGCGACCGCTTCATACTGTCGGCCGGGCACGGGTCCATGCTGCTCTACGCCCTGCTGTATCTCACCGGCTACTCGGCCATGACGCTGGAGGAGATCCGGAACTTCCGGCAATTGGGCAGCAAGACGGCCGGCCACCCGGAGTACGATCCGGCGAGCGGCATAGAGACCACCACCGGCCCCCTGGGGCAGGGCCTCGGCAATGCGGTCGGTCTGGCGCTGGCGGAGCGCATGATGAATGCCCGCTTCGGCGATTCCGTCGTGGATCACCGGACCTATGTGATTGCCGGCGACGGCTGCCTCATGGAGGGTATCAGCCACGAAGCCGCATCGCTCGCCGGACATCTCAAGCTGGGCCGCCTGATCGTGCTGTTCGACGACAACGGCATCTCCATCGACGGCCCGACCTCGCTCTCCGTCTCCGACGATCAGGCCGCGCGCTTCGCCGCCTATGGCTGGCATGTCCAGGGGGTCGACGGGCACGACCCCGATGGGGTTGCCGCCGCGATTCAAGCCGCCCAGGCCGATCCGCGGCCGTCTCTCATAGCCTGCCGCACGGTGATCGGCTTCGGCGCCCCCACCAAGGCGGGCAGCGAGAAGACCCACGGCGCGCCGCTCGGCGCGGAGGAGATCGCGGGCGCCCGGGAAAAGCTCGGCTGGACCCACCCCGCCTTCGAATTGCCGGAGGACATCCTCGCCGCCTGGCGGTCCCACGGCGCCAAGGGCGCAGCCTTGTCCGCCGAATGGGACGCTCGGGTCGCCAGCTTGTCCGATGCGGATCGCGGGGAGCTCGATCGTCGCCTCACCGGTGCCTTGCCGGACGGCTGGGATCGGGCGCTGACGGACCTCAAGGGCTCGGTATGCGCCGAGAAACCGGAGTTGGCGACGCGAGTGTCCTCGCAAAAGGTCTTGGATGCCCTCAGGCCGGTGATCCCGGACCTCGCCGGCGGGTCGGCCGATCTGACCGGTTCGAACAACACCAAAGCCAGCGGCCAGGGCGTGATCGCAGCCGGCGATTATTCCGGCGGCTACATACATTACGGGGTCCGCGAGCACGCCATGGCCGCGGCCATGAACGGAATGGCGCTGCACGGAGGGCTCATTCCCTACGGCGGGACCTTCCTGGTCTTTACCGACTACTGCCGGCCCTCGATCCGCTTGGCGGCCGTCATGGGCCTGCGCGTGGTTTACGTCATGACCCACGATTCCATCGGTTTGGGCGAAGACGGGCCGACGCACCAGCCGGTCGAGCATCTCGCCGCGCTCCGCGCCATGCCGAATATTCTGGTGGCCCGCCCGGCCGACACCATCGAGACCGCCGAATGCTGGCAGATCGCCTTGGAAAACGATCGTGGGCCGACGGTCTTGGCCTTGACGCGACAGAAGCTGCCGACCGTCCGGCTGGAGCCGAGCGCCGAAAACCTGTCGGAGCGCGGGGCCTATATCCTTTCGCCGGCCGAGCGCGAGCGCGAGGCGACCCTCATCGCGTCCGGCTCCGAGGTCGCCATCGCGCTGGAGGCGCAAACGCGCCTGCAGGCCGACGGCATCGCCACAGCCGTTATTTCCAGGCCGTGTTGGGAATTATTTGCCCATCAGAGCGATCATTACCGTGACGAAGTCCTGGGGCCGGGCAGCTTGCGCGTCGCGATCGAAGCGGCATCGCCCATGGGTTGGGAGAGATGGACCGGGCCGAATGGCGGGTTCGTCGGCATGACCAGCTTCGGTGCATCGGCGCCCCATCAGGACCTTTACGCCCACTTCGGAATTACACCGGAGGCCGTGGTGGAGACCGTGAAGTCGAAACTGTAAACTAACGCAGAATGATATTTCCCGGTCGCCGCCGCGATTGACGAGAAAGGTACTGAAATCATGAGCCAGACTCTTTCGGACATCGCCAAAGCCTTGGTCGTCGACGGCAAGGGCATCTTGGCGGCCGACGAAAGCTCTCCCACCATCAAGAAGCGCTTCGACGGCATCGGCGTCGAAGCCACCGAGGATAATCGCCGCGACTATCGGACCATGCTGTTCACCAGCCCCGACGCCGGGCGCTACATCAGCGGCGTGATCCTGTTCGACGAAACCCTCCGCCAGAGCGCGGCCGACGGCACGCCCTTGGTCGGCATCCTCACCTCGGGCGGAATCATCCCAGGCATCAAGGTGGACAAGGGCGCCAAGCCGCTCGCCGGGTTTCCCGGCGAAAAGGTGACTGAGGGCCTGGACGGCCTGCGCGACCGTTGCGCCGAATACGCCCAATTGGGCGCTAAATTCACCAAGTGGCGCGCGGTCTATACCATCGGCGACGACGGCCCGAGCGCCGCCTGCCTCACCGCAAATGCCCATGCGCTCGCGCGCTATGCGGCGATCGCCCAGGAAGCCGGCCTGGTGCCGATCGTGGAGCCCGAAGTTCTAATGGACGGTGACCATAGCATTGACGATTGCCAAGTGGTTTCCGAAGAGGTTCTGCGCACGGTGTTCGCCGAGCTAACGATCCAGGAGATCGAGCTCGAAGGCATGCTCCTGAAGCCGAACATGGTGCTTTCCGGCGCCGACTGTCCGGAGCAGGCCGGCGTCGAAGAGGTGGCGAAGCGCACGGTGCAGACACTGAAACGCGCGGTTCCAGCGGCGGTGCCGGGCATCGTATTCCTGTCCGGCGGCCAGTCGGACGAGGTGGCGACCCTGCACCTCAATGCGATGAACAAGCTCGGCGAGCAGCTTCCGTGGCAGCTCAGCTTCTCCTACGGCCGCGCCTTGCAGGCGGCGCCGCTCAAGGCCTGGGCGGGAAAAACAGAGAACCTCGCCACCGCGCAGAGCGCCTTCCTGGAGCGGGCCAAGGCCAACGGAGCGGCCACCCTCGGCGCCTACGCGTGAGCCGGCGCCGGGGATACCAGAGCGCAGAGGCGATAAGATCACAACAACGGAGACGAATATGGCCGCAAGGGTGGCAATCAACGGGTTTGGGCGGATCGGGCGCTTGGTGTTCCGGGCGGCCATGGAGGCAAAACGCAGGGATATCGAATTCGTCGCGATCAACGACCTGGGCTCGCCTCAGGCCAACGCCCATCTGCTGACTTACGATTCGGTGCATGGCACCTATCCCGGCCGAGTGCAGGCGATGAAGAGCGCCATCAAGGTGGACGGCCGCAAGGTCGCCGTCCTGTCGGAACGGGACCCGGCGAAGCTGCCGTGGGGCGAGCTCGGCGTCGATATCGTGATGGAATGCACCGGCCTCTTCGCCAGCAAGGAGGCGGCCTCGGCCCATCTCGTCGGCGGCGCGAAAAAGGTGCTGGTCTCCGCACCCTGCGGCAATGCCGACATCACCGTGTGCCACGGCGTGAACAGCAACAAGATCCGCAAGTCGCATAAGGTTATCTCGAACGCCTCCTGCACCACCAATTGTTTGGTTCCCGTGGCGGCCGTCCTGAACAAGGCGGTCGGGATCCAGCGCGGCTTCATGACCACGGTGCACGCCTTCACCGGCGACCAGCGCACGGTCGATACGCTGCACCCGGACCCGGCGCGCGCCCGGGCCGCCTCGGTTTCCATGATTCCGACCTCTACGGGCGCGGCGCGCGCGGTCGGGCTCGTGCTGCCGGAGCTGGCCGGCAAGCTCGACGGCACCTCGATTCGCGTGCCGACCCCCAACGTCAGCCTGGTCGACTTCACCTTCACGCCCAAGCGCGCGACCAGCGTGGACGAAATCAACAACGCCATCGTCAAGGCCGCCAAGGGGCCGCTGAAGGGTATTCTCGCCACCAACGACCAGCCCCTCGTCTCCATCGACTACAATCACAATCCAGCCTCCTCCACCTTCGATCTGAGGGAAACCCAGGTCGTCGAGGGGCGTTTCGTGCGCGTCCTGTCGTGGTACGACAACGAGTGGGGCTTCTCGAACCGTATGAGCGACGTCGCCGCCCTGTTGGGTAAACTGGTCTGACGTTCGCGGCCGATCGCTTTATGATCGGCCCATGGGCAAACCGGCACCGGCGGCAACCGCCGTCATCGTCCACGACTTGGATCACGCACGCGCGGCCCTCGCCGCCGCGGCGGCGTTCGATCGCCCGGTCACCCTGGTCTCCGCGCCGGGCGCCGCGGGCAGTGCCGGCGCCGCTTGGTTTCTGAAGGTGGTCGCCCTTGCCGCGGCCGACCACCCCGACGCGAAGTGGGACGCGATACTCGACTGCGCGAACCAGCCCGGCCATGTCCTGGCAGCTTTGCGGCAGGGCGCGAAAGCAATCCGCTATACCGGTACCAAGGCGACCGCGGCTAAACTCGCCGCCATCGCCGAACAGTGTGGCGCGCGGCTCGTAAGGGGTCGGCTGAAAGCCTACGATCTGCGCGGCGAGGCCGATCCCGGTGCGGCGTGCCGGTCCTGGATCGGCGGCGGAGGATGAAGTGATGGCCAAAGACCAGCCGTTGCGTACGCAGATCTATCTCATGGCCGAGTCCGGGCTCGATCCAGGGGCTTTGGGCCAGGCGCTCGAGGCCGGAGCCATTGCCTGCGTGCTCTTGCGGTCGGCGGACGTCGGCGACGAGGCCCTGCGGGACGCGATCGAAGCTCTCCGGCCCATCGCTCAACAGCGGGAGGTGGCCTTCCTGGTCGAAAACCGGGCCGCGCTGGCCGTTGAAACCGGATGCGACGGCGTCCACCTCTCCCAGGATGGCATGACCGTCAAGGATACTCGTGAAGTCATCGGTGCGGACGCCATTGTCGGCATCTATTGCGGCGCGTCGCGCCATGCGGCGATGGCCGCGGCCGAAGTCGGCACCGACTACGTCGCCTTCGGCGGCGGCCCAGCCGACCGCTGGTGGCAAACCGCGGCCGACCCGGACATTCTGAGTTGGTGGCAGGCGATCATGACCGCGCCCTGTGTCGCCATCGTTGGCGACGATCTCCGAACGGCTGGAAAGTTGGCCGAAGCCGGGGCCGATTTCGTCGCCGTGGGGCCGTGCATCTGGTCTCACCCCGCCGGCCCCGGCGCGGCCGTCCGCGAACTGCACACGACGCTCGGCGGCGGTGAGTCCCGATCCGACGCCGGCCAAATCAAGGACGCATGAAATGACGGTCTCGACCAGCGGCTCCAGCTCGGCGTCACGCCTTCGGGCCCTGCTTGGCGAGGGCCGGCTGATCGTGATGCCCTGTTGCTACGATGCCCTGTCGGCCAAGCTGATCGAGGCGGCCAGCTTTCCCCTCGCCTTCATGAGCGGATTCGCGGTCTCGGCCACGCGTCTTGGCTTGCCCGACACCGGCCTAATTTCCTACGGGGAGATGCTCGACCAGGGACGCACGATCTGCGAGGCCGTGAAGATTCCGGTGATCGGCGACGGCG
>JAUVQB010000401.1 GCA_030598385.1 Alphaproteobacteria bacterium
GCCTGGGGCAAGCAGCAGGGTCTTGAAAACGTCAAGCTGATCCCCGACGGCTCGGGCGAGTTCACCCGCAAAATGGGCATGCTGGTCTCCAAGGACAACCTCGGCTTCGGCATGCGCTCCTGGCGTTATGCCGCCATCGTCGTCGATGGCTTGGTTGAGGCTTGGTTCGAAGAGCCGGGCTATTCGGACAACTGCGAGACCGACCCTTACGGCGAATCCTCGCCGCAGAACCTGCTCGACAAGATTACCGGCGAACGCGGCGCCGAGCGCGCCGCCTAATCCGAAAACGAAGCAAGCGAGATTTAGTATCAACCTCCAATCTTGCGGCCCGGACCAAATGGAGAGACCGACCTGCGGCCTGGCAGGTCGGTCCTGAGCGCGCTTTACGAGAGTTCGAAACCGCGCGCCTAAACCTGCAGGAATCGGCGCTCGGATCCCTCCAGCACCAAGGCGGTCAGCTTGCCGCCGTAGACCGCGCCGGTATCGATGGCGATGCGGTTGGCGCGCGACTGCGGTTTGCGTTGCGGCGTGTGCCCATGGACGACGATCCGTCCGAAATCCTCATCCGATTTGAGGAAGTCCTCGCGGATCCAGATGAGGTCCTCCGCCGTCTGGGCCTCGAGGGCGACCCCGGGACGCACACCGGCATGCACGAAGAGGTAATCGCCCTCCTCGTGGAATAGCCGCAGGTTGCGAAAGAAGGTCAGATGCGCCTCCGGCAGCCGTTTGGCAAACGACCTGCGGAGGTCTTCGGCGAAGTTGTCCGATTGCGTGCTCTGCCAGGGGTCGACCCCGTAGCTGCGCAGGGTCGCGTCGCCGCCGTTCATGAACCAGACTCCGGTGCTTTCCGGCTCCTCCAGGAAGTTCAACAGAAAAGCCTCGTGGTTGCCGATCAGATGCACGCTCTCAAGATGCTCGACCCGGCGATGGAGCGGCTGCCGGATCAATAGCTCGACCACGCCGGAGGAATCCGGCCCCCGGTCGACGTAGTCGCCGACGTAAACCACCACGGTGCGATCGGCCTGCGACTTGGCGGCATCGGCTTCGATGAGCTCGTGCATCTGCTCCAGCAGGTCCAGCCGGCCGTGGATGTCGCCCACGGCGTAAACCAGGCAGCCGCCGGGAACCCGAGACGTCTCGGCCGATCGAAAATAGCGGCTCGGTGAAAAGATCCTCATGGAACCCCTGCCTGGCGCGGGATCGCAGACCCTTAAGGTACTGCTCCCCGATCGCCCCATTATATCACTTTTCCGCTGGTCTGCGTGAGGCGAGCGTCTGGGGTGCCGATCATCGAAATTTGGTATAACCCCGGGGCGGGTGGCCTAGCCGGGACCGCTTACGCCGGCTTCATCGAAGGTCGCCATGCCGCTATGGCAGGCGCAGGCTGCCTTCAGCAACAGCACCGCAAGCATGGCGCCCGACGCCTCGCCGAGCCGCATGCCGAGGTCCAGAAGCGGTTCCTGCTGTAGCTTTTCGAGCAGGCGCTGGTGCCCCGGTTCCGCCGAGCGATGGGCGACCAGGCAATGGTCGAGGGCGCGCGGGTCGGCCGCGTGCAGCACCGCCGCGGCGGCCGTGCAGGTATAGCCGTCCAGAACCACCGGCGTGCGCGCCAGGCGGGCGGCCATCACGGCGCCGGCGATGGCGGCGATCTCCAGGCCGCCGAGGCGGCGCAGCACCTCGAAGGGATCGCTCTTGGCCCCGCCCAAGGCCTCACGGTGCGCGGCGACGGCCTGTTCCACCACAGCAGTCTTGCGCTCGAGGCCCGCGTCGTCGACCCCGGTCCCGCGGCCGACCCAGTCGGCGGCCGCCCCGCCGTAAAGCGCGCAGCAGATGGCGGCGGCGCTGGTGGTATTGCCGATTCCCATCTCGCCGAGGGCCAGGACGTCGATCCCTTGTTCGACCGCCATCATGCCGTAGGCCAGGGCGCCGACGCAGTCTTCCTCGTCCATGGCCGGGGCGTCGGTGAAGTCCCGGGTGGGCTCTTCGAGCGCCAGTTCGTAGACCCTGAGATCGGCGTCGGCCAGGGCGCAGAGCTGGTTGACGGCCGCGCCGCCGGCAATGAAGTTTTGCACCATCTGTTTGGTCACCGCGGCGGGATAGGCCGAAACGCCGCGCGCCGCGACACCGTGATTGCCGGCGAAGACGGCCGCGTAAGGCCGCTCAATCTGCGGCGGATGACGGCCCTGCCA
>JAUVQB010000456.1 GCA_030598385.1 Alphaproteobacteria bacterium
ATCGAACGGCAAGGGCTTGTCGCCGCTGCCGAACACCAGGTCGCCGCCCATGCCCGCCGTCAGGTTCAAGACCACGTCGGTATCGGACGAGCGGATGCGGTCGACCACCTGCTTGAAAAGCTCGGGGTCGCGTGCGCCCTTGCCGGTTTCCGGGTCGCGCACGTGGATGTGGGTGATCGCCGCGCCCGCCTTACCCGCCTCGATGGCCGAAGCGGCGATCTCTTCCGGCGTGACCGGCAGATCCGGGTGCTTGTCCGCGGTGTCGCCGGCGCCGGTGACGGCGCAGGTGATGAAAGCCTCGAAGTTCATGATGCCGTTCCTCGCTCGAAAGCCCGCCAGAAGGACAAAGCAGAAGCCGCGCGCGCAGTCCTTTGGCGAAACCCGCCGACAGTATCACGGCGCCCGGGCGAATATTTTCATATTCCGACCGCGATTTGATAAAATGCGGCCTGATGGATCGCCCAAAGCGGCGACGCCCAGACGGACAAGCAGACGAGAGCCCAGCGGACCCGAGCATGCTTTCCGCACCCCCGAACGACCGGCCGACCCGGCTCGCCTTTCTGCTGCTGCCGCAGTTCTCGCTGATGGCCTTCTCGGCCGCTTGCGAACCTTTGCGCGCCGCCAACCAGTTGAGCGGCAAGGCGCTTTACGACTGGATCCTGGTCTCGGCCGACGGCGAGCCGGTGACCTCGAGCAGCGGCTTGGTCAGCCTGGTCCACCACGCCCTGGCCGATGCGCCCAAGGTCGACCTGGCGGTGGTCTGCGCCAGCTTTGCGCCGCGCGCCGGGGCCACGCCAAACGTGCTCGCCTGGCTGCGACGCCTCGCCTCGCACGGGACCTATCTGGCCGGCGTCGATACCGGCAGCGAGGTGCTGGCCGCCGGTGGGCTGCTCGACGGCCATCGCGCCACGGTGCATTGGGAGCACCTGGACGCCTTCACCACCGACTTCCCGAAGGTCGAGGCGACCCAGGACCTCTACGTCATCGACCGGCGGCGCTTTTCGGCCGCGGGGGCGACGGCCTGCCTCGACCTCATGCTCTATCTGATCCGCTCTCAACACGGCCCCGAGCTGGCAACCAGCGTGGCCGATTGGTTCATCTACAGCCGCATCCGCCCGGCCGAGGAGGCCCAGCGCATGCCGCTGCGCGACCGCCTGGCCGCCGGCAACCCGCGCCTCTTGCAGGCGGTGTCGCTCATGGAGGGCGCTATCGAGGAGCCCATTTCCACCGCCGAGCTGGCGCGCCGGGTTGGCATCTCCACCCGCGAGCTGGAGCGTCTGTTCCAGCGCTGGCTCAGGTCCACGCCGAGCGCCTATTACCGGCGCATGCGCCTGGAACGCGCGCGCGCTCTGCTGCGCCAGAGCGATATCAGCATCACCGATGTGGCCGTCGCCTGCGGGTTCGGGTCGATCGCCAGTTTCTCGCGATCCTACAAGACCTGCTACGGCCATTCGCCGAGCGCCGGGCGCTTCGGGCTGCGATGACACGCCGTTTCCCATGGCAGCGAGAAAATTCGACCCAAGCTGCAAAGAGGTGTTCGCCCGCATGCAAATCGCCGGCCGCGCGCGGCCCTAGACTCGGCCCCTTTGCACACAGATCGCTAGCTCCTTGGCCATGTCCCGTACCACCCGCTCCGAGAACCTGAAGCGCCTCTTGAAGCCGCGGCACATCGCCTTTTTCGGCGGCGCGGCCTTGGGCGATCCGATCCGAAGCTGCGAGTCCGCCGGCTTCGAGGGCGAGATTTGGGTGGTGAACCCACGGCGCGACGAACTGGCGGGCCGCAGGTGCTACCGCTCGGTCGCCGAGCTGCCCGAGGCCCCGGACGCGAGCTTCATTGCGGTGAACCGGGAGGA
>JAUVQB010000051.1 GCA_030598385.1 Alphaproteobacteria bacterium
CAGCCGCAAAGCCACGGGGGATTGCCTACCACCTCTGAGATTGCGCCGAAAGCGCTTTGCCCGTCGGCGGCTCGGCCTGAGACCGCAGCAAGCATCGGACCGAGACCGATCGGTAAGCCGGCGTAAGAGTGGCCTACACCGGGAAAATAACGGCTTAGTTGTATTTTTATAAAATAATGCCCTAACTGATTGCAACTCCCGCACCAAATGCGTTAAAGATGACGGGTGAGAAGGAGCTCACTGCATCCATGCCTGGAACATCAAAAGCCAGTGTCGAGAAAGCCCACGTCATCGATCGGTTGGTCGGCGGGCAATTGCGCAAGCGCCGGATCGAGCTCGGCCTCACCCAATTGAGCGTGGCCGAGGCGATCGGCGTGACGTTCCAACAAATCCAGAAGTACGAACGCGGCAGCAACCGGATCGTCGCGAGCCGGCTTTATGATCTTGCCAGCACCCTCGACGTTCCCTTGGAGTACTTCTTTGCCGAGGTGCAGCCGGACACGCTGGCCGGCGCCAAAACCGACGACGCTGCCGACGACACCTGTCCCTCACCCAAGGAAACGCGCAACCTGATCAAAGCCTATTACGAAATCGCGGATCCGGCCCTCAGGAAAAAGCTGATAGAACTTGTAAGATCGGTCTCGGCAAGCAAATCATAAGGCTCACGGTTCCGGCGCCTTTGAATTGGTCGCAGAGAGATGAGCCTGCCCGCGCGCCACCGCTCCGGTGGAATCTTGGTAATGATAGTGGCGACGCCATGCGCGCGGCGCTTGCCGGAAGACTCCGAGTGAGCGCGATACGATCACTGACGGCGGCAGCAAGGCCCGCAATCGATCGCCACGTGATCGCCGCGCCCCGGGAGATCGCCCAATCCCTCGCCCGGCTGGCGGAAGAAGACGCCGCGTCCATCGATCTCTTGTCCCCGGGGGGTTGTGCCGACCTGCTGGCGGCGAGCGCAGAGCTGTCCTACCGGGATGCGAGGCCGGTCATCGGCACGGGCGAGCGGGAAGTCCATCAGGATTTCGAGATCTGCATGCCGGTGCCGGACGGCAGCCTCTTTCACGACTGCCGTGACGCCCTGGAGCGCCTCCTCGCCCGGGCGCTGGACGTCATGCCGGCCCCGCCGCTCGCCGTCCCGCCGCGGCTCAACGACCTCGTCGTGCAGCGCTATCCGGCCCGCTCGCGGGGCATTACCGCGCACCGCGATCACCTCTGCTACCGCGACCTGGTCGCCATCGTCACCTTCGCCGGCCAGGCGCGCTTCTTCGTCAGCACGGACCGCTCCGGCGAGAACGCCCGCGAGGTGCCAGTCCCGCCGGGCAGCCTGTTACTGATGCGCGCGCCCGGTTTCGCCGGCCGCGACGACCGGCCGTTCCACTTTCTGAGCGGCGTCAGCGAGGAGCGGCTATGCCTCGGCCTGCGCCATGACGTGCGGACGGAGGCCGGCGCCGGGTGACCGCCCCAGAGCGATCCGCTATGCGCACCGATGATTTCGATTTCGCGCTATCGCCGGAGCTGATTGCCCAGCACCCGGTGACGCCGCGCGACACGGCGCGGCTGCTGGTGGTCGGCGAAACCCTGCAGGACAAGAGCGTGCGAGACCTGCCGGACCTGTTGCGGCCCGGCGACCTGCTGGTGGTGAACGATACGCGGGTGTTGCCGACCCGCCTCGCCGGCCGGCGCGGCGCGGCCAAGATCGAGGCGACCCTGCACAAGGCCGAGGGGCCGGGCGTGTGGCGTGCCTTCGCGCGGCCCGCGCGCAAGCTCAGGCCCGGCGACGAGATCGTTTTCGCGCCGGACTTCACGGCGAGGGTCCGCTCCAAGGGCGATGCCGGCGAAGTCGTGCTGGACTTCGCCTGTAGCGAGAGCGAACTCCTCACCCGCCTGCAACGCTACGGCGCCATGCCGCTGCCGCCCTATATCAAGCGCGATATCGATCGCTGCGGCCCACCCAATCCACAGGGCACGCGCGACCGGGACGACTACCAAACGGTCTTCGCCGCGCGGCCGGGCGCCGTCGCCGCCCCGACCGCCGGACTCCACTTCACGCCCGAGCTTCTGGCCCGCCTGGACGGGTGCGGGATCGCCCGCGCCGCCGTCACGCTTCACGTCGGCGCCGGCACCTTCCTGCCGGTCAAGAGCGAAGACCCGCGCGACCACGCGATGCACGGCGAGGTCGGCGAGATCACGGGCGACGCCGCCCGCCGAATCAACGACGCCCGCGAGGCGGGCCGGCGCATCGTCGCCGTCGGCAGCACGGCGCTGCGCCTGCTCGAAACCGCCTGCGGCGAGGACGGCCGGATCGCGCCTTTCGCCGGTGAGACCGACCTCTTCCTCCTGCCCGGCGACACGATCCGCGCGGCGGACCTGATGCTCACCAACTTTCATCTGCCGCGCTCCACCCTCTTCATGCTGGTCTGTGCGTTCGCCGGTCAAGAGCGCATGAGGTTGGCCTACGCCCACGCCATCGCCGCCGGCTATCGGTTTTTCTCCTATGGCGATGCCTGCCTCATTTGTGGCAAAGGTTCGGAATGAGCGAGGCGGTCTTTCAGTATGAGCTCTTGGCCGAGGACGGCGCGGCACGGCGCGGGCGCCTCACCACGGCCCACGGCGACGTCGATACGCCCGCCTTCATGCCGGTCGGCACCGCCGCCACGGTCAAGGGGCTGCTGCCGGCACAGGTGGCGGAAACGGGGGCGCAGATCCTGCTCGCAAATACCTATCACCTCATGCTGCGCCCTGGCGCCGAGCGGGTCGCGGCGCTGGGCGGACTGCACCGTTTCATGAACTGGCCGGGCCCGATCCTGACGGATTCCGGCGGCTATCAGGTGATGTCCCTCGCGGGTTTGCGGCAAATCAGCGAGGACGGCGTCACCTTCAAGTCGCACATCGACGGCGCCCGCCACGAGCTGACGCCGGAGCGGGCGGTCGAGATCCAAGACCTGCTGGACGCCGACGTGACCATGGTGCTCGACGAATGCACGCCGTTTCCCGTCGAGCGGGATCTGGCGGCCCGGTCCATGGAGCGCTCCATGCGCTGGGCCGAGCGCTGCAAGACGGCCTTCCGGACGCGGCCGGGCTATGCCCTCTTCGGCATCGTGCAAGGCAGCGTCGTGCCCGAGCTCAGGCTGGCCTCTGTCGAGGCGCTCACCGGCATCGGCTTCGACGGTTACGCCATCGGCGGGCTTGCGGTCGGCGAAGGCCAGGAGACCATGCTCGAGATGGCCGCGCTCTCAGCCGAGGCCCTGCCCGCCGACAAGCCGCGCTACCTGATGGGTGTCGGCAAGCCGGCCGATCTGGTGGCCGCGGTCAGGCGCGGCATCGACATGTTCGACTGCGTCCTGCCGACCCGCTCGGGGCGCACCGGCCAGGCCTTTACCCGGCGCGGCCCCCTCAACATGCGCAACGCCCGGCACCAGAGCGATCCACGGCCGATCGACCCCGACTGCGTCTGCCCGGCCTGCACGGACCACTCCCGCGCCTACCTCCATCACCTGTTCCGCTGCGACGAGATGCTCGGCCCGGTCCTTTTGAGCTCGCACAACCTGCACTACTATCAAGCGCTCATGGCCGACCTGCGGGCGGCGATCGCCGAAGGCCGGCTGGACGAGATGGCGGGCAACTTCGCCAGGGCCGAGGCCGAAGGCGACCTGCCGCCCCTGGATTGAGACCGGGGACTGACATCGTCGCCGATGCGATGGCTTAGGCACTAACCGACGGCAGGAAACGGTTATGAAGCTGAATCGGATAGGCAAAACGGGCAAGGCACTGCTTGTCGTCCCGCTGATCGCGCTGCTGGGCCTGGTGATGCTGGACCCCAAGCGCAAGGGCGACACCCATCTCGCCTTCATGAGCGACCTTCTGGTGCAGGAGACCAACAAGGGCACCAGGACGCAGATCATGGCGACGCTGGAGTCCGGCCGAAAGGTGGTGGTCTACGGCACGAGAGAATTCCGCGAGGGCGCGGAGATCACATTGCAGGAATATGTCACGCTGGTGCTGGGCCGGCACAGCTATCACTTCATGGCGTTCGAAGAGTAGGGCCGGCGCCCGTCTCGCCCAACGGAGATGAAAGGAGCCTGCCATGGCAACGACCGACGTGAGCGGCCTGACCCAGTTGGGACAGGAGACGCGGCTGCCCGCTTCGCCCGATGAGGCGGTGCTGGAAAGCGTCCCCAATTCACGGTCCGATACGCTCTATCTGGTACGCTTTACCTGCCCCGAGTTCACGGCCCTCTGTCCGATGACGGGCCAACCCGATTTCGCGCACTTCGTGATCGACTACGCGCCGGACAAGGCGCTGGTCGAAAGCAAATCTCTGAAGCTGTTTCTCGGCTCGTTCCGCAATCACGGCGCCTTCCACGAAGACTGCACCATCTTGATCGCGAAACGGATCGAGGAGGCGATTCAACCCCAGTGGCTCAGGATCGGCGGTTATTGGTTTCCGCGCGGCGGCATCCCGATCGATGTGTTCTATCAGTCCGGGCCGCCGCCGGAGGGTCTGTGGCTGCCCGACCAGGGCGTGCCGCCTTATCGCGGGCGCGCATAGGCATCGCGGGGCAAGTGCCATGACCCAGCGCGGCGACATCCGAGAACGGGCGCTGGCGCTGGGATTCGATGCGGTGGGCTTCGCCGCCGCCGACCTCGGAGGCCACGCCAGAGACCACCTCGCCCAGTACTTGGCCCTGGGCTATCACGGCGACATGGGCTGGCTCGACTCACGCGCGGCCGAGCGCGGCGCGCCCAAGGAGCTCTGGCCAGAGGCGCGCAGCGTGGTGGTGCTGGGACTGAACTACGGGTCCGCCGGAGACCCCTTGGCGCCGCTCAGCCGCCGTGACCGAGGCACCATCTCGGTCTATGCCCAGGGCCGCGACTACCACCATCTGGTGAAGAAGAAGCTGAAGGCCCTGGCCCGTTTCATGAGCGAGCGCTTCGGCTGCGCGCTGAAGGTTTTCGTCGACACCGCGCCGGTGATGGAAAAGCCGCTCGCCCAATTGGCCGGCCTCGGCTGGCAGGGCAAGCACACCAACCTGGTGTCGCGCGAGTTCGGGTCCTGGCTGTTCTTGGGCGAGATCTATACCGACTTGGAGCTGGCGCCGGATCCCGAGGAGGCGGATTTCTGCGGCTCGTGCCAACGTTGCCTCGAGGTCTGCCCGACCAAGGCCTTTCCCGCGCCCTACCGGCTCGACGCCCGGCGCTGCATCTCGTACCTCACCATCGAGCACAAGGGCCACATCGCGCCGGAGTTCCGTCAGGCGATGGGCAACCGCATCTACGGCTGCGACGACTGCCTCGCCGTCTGCCCGTGGAACAAGTTCGCCCGCTTGACGGGCGAGGCGGAGCTGCTGCCGCGCGCCGAGCTGACCGCGCCGCGCCTGGCGGACTTGGCGGCGCTCGACGACGGCGCCTTTCGCCGCCTGTTCGCCGGATCGCCGATCAAGAGGACCGGCCGCGACCGCTTCGTGCGCAACGTACTGATCGCCATCGGCAACAGTGGCCTACCTGAGCTGGCTACGGCGGCGCGCTCGCGCCTCGACGATCCCTCCCCCCTGGTCCGCGCGATGGCCATCTGGGCGCTCGCCCGGCTCGATCTGGATAGCTTCGAACGAGAGCGCACAAAGCGCAGGCCCAAAGAAACAGACTTAGCCGTTTTGGAAGAATGGGCGGCCGTTCAATTTTCTAGCGCCGTTTCTTCGGGCGGGTCGCAGATGTAGGTGACGCGCGTCGGCTGCAGCAGGCTGCAGCCGTTCCAGAAGGCGTTCTGGCCCTCCAGGACGAGGCGGCCACCGCCACACAACTCCTCCGCCCAGGCGAGAACGTCCGCCTCGCTGTTCACTGATTTGCCGTAGCAGAGGGAAATGCGGTGGGCCCGGCCGCTCAGCGGTGGGTCGAGGTCCGGCAGCTCTTGCGCGCCCATCATCTCCCAGGGCGGATTGGTCGCAGTCTCGATCCGGTAGGGATCCGTGCTGCAGCCTGCGAGAAGAACGGCGAGGCCGCCGGCCACAAGCCAGACGGAGGCAGTTATTGAGTTCCCGCGGTTGCGGCATTGCATGGCTGTCCTCCGGGTCCAGCGGGCGGAACGCCTGCGCCCTGGCCCTCGACAAGGTGCGAGACGCGCTCCGGCGCCTTTGATATCATGGTGGCGCCGAGTCAGAGAAGTGCAAGGTCAACGACGTGATCGAAACGCGGAAGGTCAAGCGGCGGCACGGGATGCGCGGATGGCTGGCGCTGGGCTTCGGTCTGCTGCTGGCCTTCGCCGGCCCGCGCGCCCTCCTAACCGAGGAAAGCTTGGCCTCGAATGGGTTGGCGGGGCGGCTTCTGATCGCGGCGCCGCATATGTCGGACCCCAACTTTTCGCAGACGGTCATTTATTTATTGCGTCACGGTCCGAGCGGGGCGCTCGGCTTGGTGATCAACCGGCCCATGGGCGAGGTACCGCTCGGCCGCTTGCTCGATCTGTTGAAGAATGGCGACGGCGCACGATCGGTCCCGAACGATGGCGGCGGGAGTGAGGTGGGCGCCCCTCTTCTCGTCTTCTTCGGAGGCCCCGTGGAGCCCTACCGGGCCTTCACCCTGCACAGCCGCGATGTCATGCCCGAGCACAGCGTGCCCGTCGACGACGAAACCGCGTACAGTGAACAGGACGACGTGCTGAAGGCGCTCGCCGACGATGCGGCCCCGAAAAGCATGATCTTCGTGCTCGGCTATGCCGGCTGGGCGGCGGGGCAGCTCGAAGGCGAACTGGACCGCGGCGATTGGTATGTGGCGGCCGCCGATCCCTCTCTGGTGTTCAGCGCCGAACCCGGGAGCATCTGGGAGCGCGCGGTCGCGCTCTTCAGCACCGAGCTTTAGGGCGGCTTTTCTTTGCTTGGCTCCAGCCCACTCCCCCTCCCAGTGCGGAGCACTCGCGCTTCGCGCGCCCACAGCATACAATGGCATTGGGTGGACGGGAGGGGGCGGCGTAGCCGGGCGCTTCGCGCGGGCCGGCGCAGGGACTTAGCGAAGCGGCAACGCCCTAGAGTGCTTCAACAACACCCGCCGAGCGGAGCCAAGTGAATGCCGCATTCGCTCTTGGCCAAGCCGGCCCAACGGCCCGAGCGCAGATCCGTGCCCGGCGCCGTCGCCTTGGTGCAGGGCTCGCAGCCGACCGAGAGGTAGCCGTCGGCCAGCAGCGGATGTTGCGGCAGGCCGCGCGCCTCGAAGGCCGCCTCGACCCGGTCGAGTGACCAGCCGGCCAGAGGGTTGATCTTCACCTTGCCGTCGACCGCCTCGATGGCCGGCAGGTCCCAACGCACCTCGCTCTGATAGCGCTTGCGGCCGGTGATCCAGGCGTCGAACCCGTCCAGCGCGCGCCTGAGCGGCAGCACCTTGCGCAGATGACAGCAGGCATTGGGGCTGTTCTGCCAGAGCCTCGCGTCGGGATCGCGAGCCAGCAGCTGAGACCAGTCCGGGCGCACGCTGCGGGCGTCCGTGAGGCCCAGCTCGGCCACCAGCTCGTCGCGGTAGTCGAGGGTTTCCTCGAAGTGCTTGCCGGTATCGAGAAAGATCACCGGCACCGCCGGGTTGATCTCCGCGACCAGTGCCAGGAGCAGGGCGGCTTCGGTCCCGAACGAGGAGACGACCGCGATCCGCCCGGGAAAAATCTGCCGGAGCATCGGCTCCAGCAAAGCCCTGCCGTCCAGCCCCTGGTAAACGGCCGCCAGTTGGCCGGCGATTCCGTCTGCGTCGACTCTTGCCTCGTCTGCGATCTCCGGTTCCAAATCCAGGTCCTCAACGAACCCCGGCTGCACCATTTTCTGTGTTCAGCAGGCTCCTGTGCGTGCGACGAGGCGCTTCGGCTTTGCCGCGCCCCCGCGCGCGCGTTGGCGCAACGCGAAGGGCCGGTTGTCGGCGGTCGGCTGATACCAGACCGACATCTCCTCGAGGGCCGCCTGCCAGCGCTCGGCCGCATCGTCGCGATCGATCTGGAAGGCGTCGAA
>JAUVQB010000150.1 GCA_030598385.1 Alphaproteobacteria bacterium
ATGGGCGGTTTTCGCGACGGCATCGACGCCGTGAAGTCGCTCTGCCTCGGGGCCGACGCGGCCGCCTTCGGCACGGCCACCATCATCGCCGGCGGCTGTATCGCCTGCATGCAGTGTCACGTCGGGCAGTGCGTGACCGGCATCGCCACCCAGGACCCGGAGCACGAGAGCCGCTACAAGCCGAGCCTCGAGGCACAGAACATTTACCGCTTTCTGGAGTCGGTGCGCTGGCAGATCGCCGCCATCACCCATGCGCTCGGCCACGACGACGTGACCCAGCTCGGCCGCGACGATCTGGTGGCCCTGACGCCGGAAGCCGCCGCCATCACCGGCTTGCCCTACGAGCCGGATCAGCGCGACGAGACCGACGCCATCAGGGTCCAGACGAGTTAGAGCCAGGGGGCTGCGGATACCATGAACGAGGTCTACGATCTGAATCGGATCCAGGTGCCCGACGCGCCGCCCGACTACGAGGACCATACGCGCGAGGCCTTTTTCGTGCCGGCGCCCTGCCAGGTGGCCTGCCCGGTGGGCACCGACGCCCCCTCCTATATCGCCTATATTTGGGAGGAAAAGTGGCCGGAAGCCTTCGAGGCGATCACGGCGACCAACCCCTTCAGTTCGATCTGCGGGCGGGTCTGCGATGCGCCTTGCGAACCGGCCTGCCGGCGCACCCAGTCGGACGGCCCGCTCGCTATCCGCAACCTGAAACGGGTGGTCATGGATCAGCTCGGCGAGAGCTTTCGCCCGCCCGCCCACGAGGTGACCAAGAGCGAGACCGTCGGCATCGTCGGCGCCGGCCCTGCGGGGCTCACGGCGGCCCACGATTTGGCCGTGGCCGGCTACCAGGTCCATGTCTACGAGATGTCCGACCGCCTGGGCGGCATGATGGTCTGGGGCATCCCCGCCTTCCGCCTGCCGGTCGGCATCATCCAACAGGATATCGACCGGCTGTTTGCCAAGTGCCCAGGGATCACGGCCCGCCTCAACTGCGCCCTCGGCCGGGACATCACCCTCGACGAGCTGAAAGAGAAGCACGACGCGGTGCTGCTCACCATCGGGTCCTGGTGGGGCAAGGACATGAAGATCCCCGGCGAAGACGATTCGCGGGTGGTCGACGGGGTTTCCTTCCTGCGCCGGGTCAACGCCGGCGAGCGCCCCGAGCTGCCCGAGACGGTGGTCGTGGTCGGCGGCGGCGACGTCTCCATGGATGCCTGCCGCTCGGCGCTGAGGATGCCCGGCTGCAAGGACGTCAAGGTGGTCTACCGCCGCGGCCCGGAGGAGATTCCGGCCCGCAAGGACGAGCTCGAAGGCGCCCTCGAGGAGGGGATCGAGTTCATCTACAACACCCAACAGGTGCGCGTGGTGGAGAAGGGAAACCACTTGGCGCTTGCCTGCGTGCGCACCGAGATGGGCGAGCCCGACCCGGAAGACGGCCGCCGCCGGCCGGTGGCGGTCGAGGGTTCGGAACACGAGATCGACTGCGGCATGGTGATCGCCGCCATCGGCCAGCAGGCGGAGTCCGACCATCTCGACCAGAAAGGCCTGATGGGCCGGGACCGGGTGAAGGCCGACTACGAGGGCATGCGGACCGAGGACCCCAAGGTCTTCGCCGCCGGCGACGGGGCCTTCGGCGGCTCGACCATTGTGATCGCCATGAACCACGGCCAGCGTGCGGCCTACTACATCAAGGCCTTCCTGAATGGCATCGCCGAGCCGCTGGCCTATCGCACGCCCTACCGCACGCGCCGGGTGCCGGTCGCCCAGGACATCATGTGGGAGCGCTTTCCCCGCCAGGAGCAGGCGTTCCACGGGGTGGGCGAAGACCCCGTCGCGTTTCCGGAGATCGAGACCGGCTATGATCTCGAGACCGCCAAGGCGGAGGCGGCGCGCTGCTACCGCTGCGACGCCGAGACCGGGTCGAACGACTATTCGGTCGCGCACCGCGAGGACATCTTTTCCATGGCGCGGACCAACCCGAACGACAGCGCGAAGCTGCGCGCCATGCTCGACCGCCGCCTGGCGCCGCGCGTGAACCCCTTCCCCGAGGGCCGGCCGGCGACCCTGGACGACCTGGTGTTCCTGCCGGCCAACCTATCGCGCCTGGTGATCGACCCTTACCGGGAGGCCTGCCGCGTCGACACCGATCTGGCCGGCAAGCTGGAGCTTGCCTCGCCGTTCCTCGTGGCCGGCTTCGACGACGCGCCGGCGCAAGTCTGGGACAGCCTCGTGGCCGGGCTGAGCGCCGCCTCCTATGGCTATATCGGCCGGCGCGATCCCGGCCCGGAGATGGCCTGGCTGCAGCTCCTGGCCGATGAGGCCGATGCGCCCAACGCGGCCGCCGCGGGCCTGGTCGCCAGGTACCCTGCCGAGGGGGCCGTACCCGCGCTCGAGCCCCTGCGGGACGATCAGCTCGTCGGCTTCGCGGTGTCCTCGTCCGACCGGCTCCCCGACGCCATCGCCCGGTCCTTCGAGCTTGGCTACGACCTGCTGCTGCTCGATGGCACGGGCGCGATGGAGACGGCCTGGCCGGAGCTCGCCGGTCCGCCCGATCTTTCGATCCTGCGCGATGCGATCCGCGTTTTGCGGGAGATGAAGAAGGAAGGCGATATCGATCTGCTCTACTTCGGCGGCGCGCGCTCCGGCACCGACGCGGCCAAGCTGATCGCCCAGGGGGTCAGCGCGGTGGTGCTGGGCGTGCCGGTGGGCCTCGCCATGGGTGGCCGGATCATGCCCGATCGGACGCTCGCCTTCGCCTCGGACTACAGCGACGAGGACCGCCGGATTGCCGTCGGAAATATCCTCAAGGCCTCGGTCGGCGAGGCGTCGATGATGGCGCGCTGCACCGGCAAGACCAACTTGCACAACCTGGAACCAGAGGACCTTCGCGCCATTACCTTGGCGTCGGCGGAGGCCACCGGCATCCCCCTCGTCGGCAGGCATTGAGCTGCGATTTAGGACTTGGGGGGCTGGGCCGGGCTAGCGGAAGTGCCTTATGGCGCCATCCAGGGGCAAGCGGTGCGGCGGCCCCACGACCAGGCAATCAATGGCCCGGTCGAGAAGTTTGTTGCAAATGGATCGGGCTCGCTTGACCGACATGACCGGGTTGACCCGCAGGAAGTGCAGGGGCCCCGACTTGCCGCGGTCGACGACGTCGATGCGCGGCTGAAGGTCGCCGAGCAGGGCGGAATTCTCCCGCCGTAGCTTGAGCCAGACGGAGCGGGCGTTCTCGGGCTTCCGAAAGGCGCCCAATTGCACCTGGCCGAGACCGGGCTGCGCCTCGTGTCCGCCCGCGCTGAAACTGGCGAGGGTCGTGAATCGAACCGCCTCGTTTCGAGTGGATAGGGCCGGGACCGCCAAGCTGGCGCGCTGCCATTCCTCGTGCCAGGCCCGAAATACCTTGCGGCGATAGGGGCCGTTGAAGCGCGTCGTGCGCGAATGATAATAAGCGACGGCCTTGGGCCAGGAGCGCGCCTCTCTCTGAAGGCGCTGCAGGAGGTCCGCGGCGTAGGCGATGTTCCTGGCCGGATCCAAGGCCGCGCGCATGTCCTCGAAGGCATCGGGATGGTGATAGAGGTTCACCTGCATGCAGCCGACATCGATGCTCCGGCGCCCGCTCGCCCTGAGGGCGTGAACCGCATTGAGAGCGTCGTCCAGGGTGGCGAAGAACCGGCCCTTTCCGCCTGACGTAACCGTCCAGGGCCAGGCATGGACGCTCTGTTCAGAGGCCCGCCAGCGTCCGGATTCGACCTTCGAGATGGCCGACAGCAGATGGGGCGGCAGGTCGTCCCTGATCTCGATCGCGGCCGCATGGCGGGCACAGAGCGTCCAAGGGTCGGCCCCGCCGTCCCGGAACTCCCCGGCCCTGGAAGCGGCCGGGCTGAGGAGCGCGATGACAGTGACGAAGATCACGATGGCCCAAAACCGACAGGAGAGGGGCCAGGCACGAAATTGAATCGGCGGCAAGAGCGACTTCCCCGCGAAGCGTCACGCAAGATTCCCTGCGAATCGGTGCGCAAGAAAGGTTAACGATGATGGTTAATAAATCGTTTATGACCCCGTTGGGTTCCGTCGCGACGGAAAGAATTTACTTCGGCCCGGCTTGCGTCTCGCACGTCCCGTTCAATCCGGACAGGCGCGCCGGACAGCATGGGTGTTTCCCCGCAGGAAATATTTTCTATTGCAATTTTATTTGCGATAAATTATTTTTCTTCATAGGAATTAATCGGCGGATTGCCAGGAGTGGACGCTCTCATGTGCGGCATCGTTGGGCTCTATCTGAAGGACGACGCGCTGCAGCCTGAACTGGGCCGGCGCTTGACCTCCATGCTGATCGAAATGACCGACCGGGGGCCGGACAGCGCCGGGTTTGCGGTCTATCGCAATGGCGCGCCTCAGGGCTGGAGCAAGCTCACCCTCTATCATCCGGAGCCGACCTACGATTGGGACGCCCTCGGGCAGGGGCTCGCGGCCGCGCTGGAGACCGAGTGCGACGGCGTCCGGCGGGCGAGCCATTTCGTGCTGATGACCGCGGCGAGCGCCGAGGCCGCGCGGCGATGGATCGGCGAGCACGACGGCGACGTGCGGGTCATGAGCGTCGGCGAGGCCATTGAAATCTACAAGGAGACGGGCCTGCCCAAAGAGGTCGCCGCCCGCTTCGGCCTGGAGGCGATCTCGGGCACCCACGCCATCGGCCACACCCGCTTGGCGACCGAGAGCGCCGTCACCACGGAGCACTCCCACCCCTTCTCGACCGGGCGCGATCTCTGCCTGGTACACAACGGCTCCCTTTCCAACCACAATCGCCTGCGGGCCTGGCTGCGCCGCCGTGGGGTCGAGATCCAGACCGACAACGATTCCGAGGTGGCGGCCGGCTA
>JAUVQB010000113.1 GCA_030598385.1 Alphaproteobacteria bacterium
ACGTCCAGGGAATCGCAGGTCGGGCCGCTCAGCGTGAAGGCCGTCTCTTCCTCGCAGGGCTGTTCGTTCAGGCGGATGAGGCGCGCCGGCAGCCGCAAATCGGTCTGCACCATCTCCGACAAGCTGCCATAGATGCCGTCGTTGATGTAGAGCTGCTCACCCTTGCGCAATTGCACCTGAGCCAGCAGCGAGATGCCGGAGGCCGCCAGCACGCGGCCCGGTTCGGCCATCACCTCGACGGCCGGCTTCACCTTGATGTCCTTCAGGCCCTTGCGGATCGCCGCCATGTAGTCCTCCAGCGGCGGCGCCGAGGTGTTCATGTAAAGCCCCGGGAACCCGCCGCCCACGTCGAGGCAGTCGAGGTCGCAAGATGCGGCTTCCACGATCTCGCCGACCAGGTCGAGCGCCGTTCGGTAGGCCTTGGGATCCTGGCACTGGGAGCCGACATGGAAGGCGATGCCGACCTTGCAGCCGCGCTTGGCGGCCGCTCTAAGCAGGTCCGCCGCCTCGTCCGGTTGGGCGCCGAACTTTTCCGCCAGGTGGTAGGTCGTGCTCTCGTCCGGCGGCGTCCAGATGCGCACGACGATGGTTAGATCTTTACCGCCGGTCTCCGCCAGCACCTTGTCCAGCTCGCTGGGGTGATCGACCACGAAGTGGCGAATGCCGTAAATCTTATAGGCGCTCTTGATGACCGCGCGGCCCTTCACCGGGTGCATGAAATAGGCCTCGGCATCGTGGAAGGTCTCGCGGACCTGGGCTATCTCCGGCAGGGACGCGGTATCGAAATGACGAATGCCGCCCTTGTAGAGCGCCTTCAGCACCAGGGGATGAGGGTTGCACTTGATGGCGTAAAGCACCGTCCCGGGAAACTGGGTCACGAATTGGCGGGCGTTCTCCTGGAGCACCGCCGGGCGCACGCAATAGACGGGATAACTGGGCGTGAGCGCCATCGCGACGGACGCCACATCGGGGAAGCTCTGGTTTTCTTTGCGCATGAACGCGACCTCCAAAGAAGGCCGAGCCTGCGGTCCAAGGAGGGACCGGCGTGTCTGGCGATCAGTCTCGGGGTGTAGACAATTATGCGATAGCCGGGCCCGACGATAAAGGCAAGCCTAGTGATCGCCGAGTCGAAGGCCGCTCAGAAATCCTACACGCCAAGGCCGCAAAGCAGAACCAATGCCCTGAACGTCCGCTTTCGAACTGATTTTCGTCCGCTTTGCCCTCAAGGGCAGACGTAATTGGCGGGTCGGATATTCGTCTGAGATTGACCCAGTGCGGTCTTTCCTTTCAGCGGTCGATTTAGCTGAAAGGAGTCCGCAGCGGACATGGATTCCTGAGGCGAACCAAACTGGTGGTCTCGAATCCTCGATGGTGTTAGGTTTTTTCTCGGTGCCAAGCGTCGGCTGTTGGAAGAAGGGCGTCTGTCGATGGGCTCTACTGCAACGCGAGAGGAACTCGAAGCAGGGCGCGGGTACGAGGCGCTCTTTGTGCCAGCCATCTTTGAGCCCTGGACGAAACATCTCATTGATGGCGCAGGCGTCGAAGAGAGTTCACACGTATTAGATATTGCCTGTGGATCGGGGGTGCTGACGCGACATGCATTTGCACGCTCAGGTCAGTCTGGCCGTGTCGTTGGTGTTGATCCGGCGCCGGGAATGATTGCCGCCGCAAATGAACTTGAGCCCAATATTGAATGGATTCTAGGTAGTGCCGAAGCGCTGCCATTCGATGACGCCACGTTCGATTGTGTCGTTTCTCAGTTCGGTATGATGTTCTTTCAGGACCGTCAAAAGGCGGCCAGAGAAATGTTCCGTGTGATGAAACCAGGAAGGAGTTTGGCCATAGCGGTGTGGAATTCAATCGAACACAACCGCGCCTATGGCGACATTATTGCGGTGTTGGACGAACAAGTCAGCACTGCCGCGGGGGATGCGTTGCGGATGCCATACAGCCTGGGAGATCCGGACGAAGTGATTAATACTCTTTCACAAGGTGGCTTTAGCGACATCGAATTCGAAACGAGGGCCGAGCAGGCGAAATTCCCCAGTTCTCGTACAATGGTGGAAGCTGAGCTGCGAGGATGGCTGCCGCTCTTCGACATCAATCTCAGCGAGGAAAAAATCGCTGATGTGCTGGTCAAATCCGACGGCAAGTTATCCAAATACGCCGCACAGTCCGGAGAGGCGGTTTTCCCGACATCGGCTCACATAGTGACAGCTCGCAAAGCGCAATAGCCGGCGTCTGCAAAATACGATTTCTCCGTATCTCGGTCATCCAAGAACGGTTCCAGGCGCTTCGTCAGATGACTAATTCTGGCTAATCTGAGACACCAAAGACCCCATCCTGCGACGACTGCTTTGTCCTTAAAATCGGGCATTCGAGACTGCTCTGCGTATTCAGCGGAATAAATTTCAAACTTAGACGCGACTCAAAGCCGGACCCGGCCCGTGACAGGGTTTTGGTCTTGGCCGCTCCCTTGCCGGAGTGAGCCGAAATGCTAGGGTCGGGCCGACTCCTACGAGCCGGTTTCCGCGAACCCATGACCGACACGCCCGCTACCCTTTCCCGCCCCGACGGCGCCACGCTCGCCTACCACGCGACGGCGGCCGGCGATCCGGGCGACGGCCGCCCGGCCCTGGTGTTCTGCGGCGGCTTCATGTCGGACATGACCGGCACCAAGGCGACGGCGCTGGAGGCCTATGCCCAGGACCGGGGCCTCGCCTTCGTGCGCTTCGATTATCTCGGCCACGGCGCTTCCTCGGGCGCCTTTACCGACGGCACCATCGGCCGCTGGGCCGAGGACGCTGTCGCCGTCCTCGACCAGGCCACCGAGGGGCCGCAGATCCTGATCGGCTCCTCCATGGGCGGCTGGATCATGCTGCTGGCAGCGCTCGCCCGGCCCGGGCGGGTCGCCGGCCTGGTTGGCATCGCGCCGGCGCCGGACTTCACCGAGGACCTCATGTGGGCGCGCTACGACGCGGAAGTGCGCGCGACCCTGGAGCGCGACGGCGTCTACCATGAGCCTTCGAGCTATAGCGAGGAGCCGTATACCGTCACCCATCGGCTGATCGTGGAAGGCCGCGACCACTTGCTGCTGCGCGGGCCCATCGCGCTCGCCTGCCCTCTGCGCATCCTGCAAGGCCTGCAAGACGAGGCAGTACCCTGGCAGACCGCGCTCAGCCTCGCCGAGCGGATCGAGTCCAAGGACGTCGAGGTGACCCTGGTAAAGGACGGCGACCACCGCCTGTCGGAGCACCACGACCTGGCGCGGCTGTTCGACACCATCACGCGGCTATCGGACCGACTCGCCGGCGGTTAAGAGCCTTCCATCTCGGCAAGGATCGCGCGCAGGCCCTCGCGGTAGCTCGGATAGGTGAGCGCAACCCCCAGCTCGTCCTTGATCCGCGCGTTGGAGACCCGTTTGTTGTCGCGGTAGAAGGAACGGGCCATGTCGGAGAGCTGGGCCTCCTGGAACGGCACCAGCGGCGGCGGCTCCCGGCCCAGCAATTCGCAGGCGTGGGCGATCACTTCTTGCGGCGGGGCGGCCTCGTCGTCCGAGAGGTTATAGGCGGCGCCGGGGCTGGGCCGGGCGATCGAGGCCCGCAACACGCTGGCGATGTCGGCCACATGGATCCGGCTGAACACCTGGCCCGGCTTGTCGATGCGCTTGGCCGTGCCGGCCCGCACCGTGTCGAGGGCGCTGCGGCCAGGCCCGTAGATGCCCGCCAGCCGGAACAGATGGACCGGCAGGCCGTCGCGCTCCCAGAGCTCGAGCCAGGCCGCCTCGGCGGCCACCCGGCGGCGGCCTCGCTCGCCGGTCGGCGTCAGCTCGGAGTCCTCGTCGACCCAGCCCCCGTCCCGGTCGCCGTAAACCCCGGTGGTCGAGAGGTAGCCGAGCCAGGTCAGGCTCTCCAAAGCCGCGATGTCCGCCCGGTGATGGCCCAGCACGGGATCTCCCGTACCTGGTTCAACCTCTGGGCCCGGCGGCACCGAGGCCAGCAGGTGCGTGACGCCCGCGAGGGCGGACGCCGGATCCTCGAGCTGCCGGCCCCGGTCGAACAGAAAGACCTCGATCCCTTCGGCGGACAGACGGCGCGCCTTGTCGTGCGAACGGGTCGTGCCGGCGGCGGACCAGCCCTCGGCCAGGAGGCGCCGGGCCAGCGCCAGGGCCGAGTAGCCAAGGCCGAAGCAGAACAGGCGGCCGGGTTTTCCAGCTCTTGTCTCTCCTGCCGCTTCGCCCACGTTCCGCTCCCGCTTGCATTACACCATGCGAGACCCGAACTTAGGGGCGGACCCTGCAGCCGGCAAGACAGGGCCGCAGCGGATAATCGAGAATGAAACAGGCACACCATCGCTTGAGCCTTCCCGCGCGCGGACCCGGTTTGCACGAGGTGACGCGCGAGGTCACGGCCTGGCTCGCCGAGCAGCGGGTCCGCGACGGGCTGTTGACCCTCTTCGTGCGTCATACCTCGGCCTCGCTCATAATTCAGGAAAACGCCGACCCGGACGTGCAGCGCGATCTCGAGAGCTTCTTTCGACGGCTCGTACCGGAAGACAACAAGCTTTACCGGCACACGGCCGAAGGACCCGACGACATGCCGGCTCACATCAAGGGCGCGCTCACCCAAACCCAGCTCTCGATCCCCGTCTCCGACGGCCGCCTGGCGCTCGGCACCTGGCAGGGCATCTACCTCTTCGAGCACCGCCACGCGCCGCACCGGCGGGAGCTGGCCTTGCACCTGATCGGCGAATGATGGCCAAGCCGACGCAGCGCGCCGCCCTCCTCTTGGCCCTTCTAGGCCCGGCCGTCGCCGCGAACCTGGCCTTGGCCGAAGAGGCCAACCCCGCCGCCCAGTACGAAGACTGCCTGCTCTTGGCCGAGGCCGAGCCCGAGGCAGCCTTCGAAGCCGCCTCGGCCTGGCGGGCCTTGGACGGCGGCGCGCCGGCCGAGCATTGCGCTGCCGTGGCCCTTTTCGGGCTGGGACACTACAACGTGGCGGGCGAGCGTCTGGAGAACCTGGCTAACAAGCTGAACCGGCAGGGCGAACCCCATCTCAGCCTTACCGCCCTGGCACAGGCCGGCCAGGCCTGGCTGCTCGCCGAGAACCTGGAACGCGCCTATGCGGTCCAGACGGCCGCCCTGGAAATCGCGCCGGCAGACGCCGAGCTGCTGGTGGACCGGGCCGTCACCCTCGCAGCGGCGGAGAACTACGGCGACGCCCTCATCGACCTCAACCGCGCCCTCGAGCTCGCCCCCGGCCGGCCCGACATCCTGATCTACCGGGCGAGCGCCCAACGCTATCTCGACGACCTTGCGGCGGCCCTGGAAGACGTCGACCGGGCGCTGGTGCTCGATCCCGACAATCCGGAAGGTCTCTTGGAACGCGGCAACCTGCGGCGCCTGGAGAACGACCTGGCGGGCGCCCGGGCCGACTGGCAGCGCGCGGCCACCTTGGCTGAGGGCCTGCCGACCGGCGATGCCGCCCAGGCCAACATCGCGACCCTGGAGTTGGGTGAGGAGTAGGACGGACCGTTGTCGCGGTTCCGGCCCACGCGCCCTTTTTTTGGTTGATAGGCCTCTGCACCAGCCCGATCCCCCTCCCAGTGCGCGGGCGTAGCCGGGCGCTTCGCGCGGCTGGTGCCGCGACTCGATAAAGCGACTAAACCCCGCTCAGAAATCCAAATCTGCGTAGTGCTTGGGTGGCGGCACACCGGGGACCAGGTCGGCCAACAGGGGCCTGAGGCTCGGCCGCGACTTGAGGCGCG
>JAUVQB010000385.1 GCA_030598385.1 Alphaproteobacteria bacterium
AGTGCGAAATGGTCACGGGGCCGGGTTTCTCATCGCCAAATCAGCCCGATCAAGAGCGGACCACAGCCTATCGTGACAGCTCAGGGCCGAAATCGCGTTCGGATGCCCATTGTGCTACCATTGTCGGCGATTGGGAGGAGCCATCTGGGGAATCCGGTTTGAATACTCCCGCCGTGCGCTGGCTTCTCAGCGGCTGAATATCTCGTTCAAAGAAGAGGCCGACCCGCCGGGCTTCGTGCCGCCAGAGATCACGTAGGCCCGGTCCGTGACAACGGTGGCGCCAAGGCCATGGCGTGCCGTCGGCATGGAGGCGTATCCGGTCCAGCTATCAGTCTCGGGATCGTAACCCTCGGCCTCGTCGAATGTGCCCGACGGGGCCTCGCCGCCGAAGATCAATATCTCGCCGTCAATGACTGTTGCGGCGATGCCGCTGCGAGCTGTGGGCATGCGTGCGCGCGAGTGCCAGCTATCAGTCGCCAGGTCGTACTCCTCGTTCGCCGGCAGGTTGCGCGCATAACTTCCGTCGATCCGGCCGCCGATCACGTAGATGCGTCCGTCGACCACCGCCGCGGCCAGATGGTCTCTCGGGGTCGGCAACGCCGCACGGGCCGTCCAGGTGTCGCTGGCTGGGTCATAGACCTCGTGAGCAGGTGTGTTGCGGCGGCCTGAACCTGTACCGCCAATAGCGTGGATCTTGCCGTCGAGCGCGACCGCGGCGAGCGCCCCGCGCGCTGTCGGCAGCGGCGCCAGCAGGCGCCAGAGATCAAGTTTCGGGTCGTATTCGTAAACCGAATCGGTTGGGTTCCAGCCATCCGCGTACCCGCCGATTACGTAGAGCTTGTCGCCAATGTCGAGCGCCGCCGCGTGATGGAGGGCCCTCGGGACCGGAACGCCCCGGCTCCAGCGATCAGTAGCGGGATCATAGATCTCAAGTTCCCTACCGCCGCCGAAGCCACCTACCACATACACCTTGCCGGCCACGGCCGCCACCGCCACCTCCGATCGGGCCGAGGGCATGGGCGACCCCGTCGTCCACCGCCCGAGGCCTTCGGCGAATGCCGCGGAGCTGAGACCGATCGAAAGGACTGCTAACCACGCGATTCCCTTCATCACTCGCACTCCGAGCATGGTGGATCTGCCTTGCCGCAGGAAACCGCTAACTTACCCCATCCGGTAATCGAGCGCATGCACGGCCGGGTGCCGCCACCACCAGCGCCGGATGGCCGACACATCGCATCGGTGGAATGCACGCCCCCAGAGCGCGGGCAGATTGCCAGCCAGGCAGTATTGGAGCACGATCAACCCTGTTGAAGGAATTCAAATGGTGGCGCGCACGCCGAGATCCGAAACGGGCCAACAGACCGCCGCTAAGACCGCCCGCAAGCGGAAAACCGAGGGCAAGCCGTCCGCTCGCCGGACCCGCACCGCGCGGCGCACGGCGGAGCAGGTGTTCGAAGGCCTGGCCGTGTCGCCCGGCGTCGCCATCGGTCCCGCCCATATGCGCGAAAGCGGCGACATTCAGGTCCCCGAATACGAGATTGCCCAGAACCAGGTCGAGGCCGAGCAGAAACGCTTCGACGCGGCCGTCGTCAAGGCGGTGCGCCAGCTGACCAAGCTCAAGGCCAAGGCGAGCAGCCTGCACGGCGCGGCGGCGGAGGAACTTGGCTTCCTGCTCGACGCCCACCTTCAGATGGTCGAGAGCTCGCGCCTCTTGAACGGCGTGCGCCGGCGCATCAAGAAGGACCTGATCAATGCGGAAGCCGCCGTCAAGGCGGAGATTGCGTCGATCGCCGCGAAGTTCTCAGCGATGGAGGACGCCCATCTGCGCGCTCAGGCCCAGGAAATCGGCGATGTCGGGATGCGTATCGTGCGCAAGCTGGTGCAGCGCGACTATCGGGGATTTTCCGCCCTTGACGCCGACAGCATCATTGTCGCCGAGGAGATCACGCCGGCCGACACCGCACTCATGGATCCTCAGCGCATCAGCGGTTTCGCCAGCATCCACGGCGGCGCCGAGGGGCATACCGCCATCATGGCACGCTCGCTCGGTCTGCCCGCCGTCCTCGGCATCGCGAACCTTCTGAACACGGTCAGAAACAACGACCTCTTGATCGTCGACGGCTCCAACGGCCTCGTCTTCGTCAATCCGACGGCAAGGCGCGTGGCCGCCTACAAGCGCCGCCGGGAGGAGCTGGAACGCGAAGCCCGCGCCCTGGCCCGCCTGCGTAACGTGCCGGCCACCACGCGCGATGGCGAGAAGGTCAGCCTGCAGGCGAACCTGGAGATGCCCCGCGAAGTGGGCCAGGCGGTCGCCGCCGGGGCCGAGGGCGTCGGCCTGCTGCGGACCGAGTTCCTCTACATGAACCGCGACGACCTGCCGAGCGAGAA
>JAUVQB010000481.1 GCA_030598385.1 Alphaproteobacteria bacterium
CAGCATGGGCTATTGATCCTCGGCGGTTCGAGCGGGCGCTTCGCGGAAAACGAAATTCGCGGCAACAAGGGTCACGGCATCGTGCTCGGCGGCGGTCAGGAGGCGGAATTGGAGCAGAACGAGTTGGACGACAACCGTACGCCGCAAGTCCGCCGGATCGCGCAATAGGGCCGGGAGCTAAAGAATGCGCACCTTCGTGATAGGCCGCAGCCCGGATGCCGACATCGTGCTGGCCGATGTCTCGGTGGCGCGCCAGCATGCCGAACTGGTAATTACCGACGACGGCCGTTTTCATCTCACCGACTGCGGCGACGGCGACGGCACCTGGCGGGCGGTCGCCGTGCGCGCCGGCCAGGAGGTTTGGGAGCGGACGCGCCAGAGTTTCGTCGCCGCCGGCCAACCGCTCCGCTTTGGCAGCGTCCGGGTGACGGTGCAGGAGCTGTTGGCGCGCCGTGAGCCGAGCCCGCGCGACAAGGAGGCGGCAGGCCCGGCGGGCGGCGGAGGCGGTGCCGGTTCGGCGGAACCGGGCCTGCGCGGGCCGGTCGAGCGCGACCCGCGGACCGGCGAAATCGTGCGCCGGAGGATTTAGAAAGTGGACGATGGCGCGATGAACCGCAAGCAGATGGCAGGGCAGGGGCCGCGAGCGCGCCGTATCTCCTCCCATCCTCTGGTGATCGCCGCGGCGCTGGCCGGGGCCGTGGTGCTCATCAAGGTCTTCGAGGCCAGCCTCGAGGCGCCCTGGGATGCGCTGCTGATCGATCGCGAGCGCGGCACTTATCCGCTCACCGTCCAGAACGTCATGTGGGTGGTTTTCATGCTGGGCCTGGGCGAGCTGTTCGTGCGCTGGCGCGAGGCCTGGGCCGAGCTGCGCGAGCTGCGCGCGGGCTATCTGCCGGAGGACGAGACGACCGTGTTGCAGGCGCCCGATCTTCGCCAGATTTATGCCCGTGCCCGGGACGTAGCCCGGCCGGGCAGCGCCGGCGCGCGGCGTTTTCTGCCGCGCCTCATTCAACGGGTCGCGATCCAGTTCCAGACCAGCCGTTCGATCGAGCAGGCGAGCACGCTATTGAATTCCAGCCTCGAATTGTTCCTGCACGAGATCGACCTGCGCTACTCCATGACCCGCTACATCATCTGGCTGATCCCGAGCCTGGGCTTCATCGGCACGGTGATCGGAATCTCCCTGGCGCTGGCCTATGCGGGCCAAGTCGATCTGCAGGACCCGACCCTTCTGGCCGAATTGACCAAGCGCCTGGCGGTCGCCTTCAACACGACCCTGCTGGCGCTCGTCATGTCGGCCGTCCTGGTGTTGATCCAGCACGTGGTGCAGGCGCGCGAGGAAGGCGTCCTGAACGAGGTCGGCCAGTATTGCCTCGACAACCTCATCAACCGTCTTTACGCGGGGTAAGGCGCCATGCTGCTGAAGCCGCGGCGGCATTTAGAGGGCCTGAGCATCTCGGCCCTCGATCTCTTCGCCTCGGCGCTGGGCGTGTTCGTGCTGATCGCGATCCTGCTATTCCCCTATTATCTCAAGCAGCCCTCGCAACAGGCGGACGTGGACGGGGCCCTGGCCGAGCTGAGTTCGATGGGCGAGGCTCTGGAGGCGGTGCGGTTGACGGCGCGTGAGGCCGCCGAGGCGCGGGCCGAGGCCGCGGCCAGGTTGCAGCAGGCCCAGGCCGCGCTGGCAGATGCCGAAGCGCTGGCGGCCAACGCCGGTCAGTCCCGGGA
>JAUVQB010000298.1 GCA_030598385.1 Alphaproteobacteria bacterium
CGCGCGGGCCTCACCCTCTGCGACGCGACCTCCGCCGTCTTCGCCATGGACCTGCCCTGGCCGAAACTCGACGTGGTGACCTGGTCCTGGCAGAAGGTGCTCGGCGGCGAAGCCGCCCACGGCATGCTGGCCTTGAGCCCCCGGGCGGTCGAACGCCTCGAGGCCTATCGGCCGCCATGGCCCCTGCCGAAGATCTTTCGCCTTTTGAAGGACGGCAAGGTGAACGAGGGTATTTTCCGCGGCGCGCCCATCAATACGCCCTCCATGCTGTGCGTCGAGGACGCCCTCGACGGGCTCGCCTGGGTCGAGGCCCGCGGCGGCCTGCCGGCGCTGATCGAGCATGCCGAGGACAATCTCGCCCTTGTCACCGGCTGGGTCGCCAAGAGCGATTGGGCGGCCTTCCTCCCCGTCGAGCCGGCAACCCGCTCGTGCACCAGCATCTGCCTGACCATCGTCGATCCTTGGTTCGAGTCCTTGGCGGCGGCGGCCCAGCCGGCCGTGGCGAAGGCGCTGGTTGAGCTGCTCGAGGCCGAGGGCGTCGGCTACGATCTCGGAGCTTATCGCGACGCGCCGCCGGGCCTGCGTCTGTGGGGCGGGGCGACGGTCGCCAAGGACGACCTGGCCGCGCTCTTGCCCTGGCTCGACTGGGCCTACGCGACCGTCCGCAGCGAACGGCGCGCAGCCTGAGAGGCGAGACCATGGCCAGGATCCTGATCTCCGACGAGATGAGCGAGTTGGCGCTCGAGACCTTCCAGTCTTGGGGCCTGGGGGTCGACTACGAGCCCGGGCTTTCCGCCGAGGACCTGCGCGCGCGAATCGGCGGTTACGACGGCTTGGCCGTGCGCTCGACGACCCGGGTCACGGCCGAGCTCCTGACCGCCGGAACGACCCTGAAAATCGTCGGCCGGGCCGGCATCGGCGTCGACAACATCGACGTTGCCGCCGCCACCCAGCGCGGCATCGTCGTCATGAACACGCCCGGCGGAAACGCCATCACGACGGCGGAGCATGCGCTCGCCCTGCTCATGTCCCTGGCCCGGAGAATCCCCGCCGCCAACAGCTCGACCCAATCGGGCAAGTGGGAGAAGTCGCGCTTCATGGGAACCGAGCTGACCGGCAAGACCCTGGGGGTCGTCGGCTGCGGCAACATCGGCGCCATCGTGGCCGACCGCGCGCTTGGCCTGCGCATGCATGTCGTCGCCTACGATCCCTATCTATCGCCCGAACGCGCGGAAGACCTCGGCGTCGAAAAGGTCGACTTCGATAGCTTGCTGAAGCGCGCCGACGCCATCACCCTGCACGTGCCCTTGACCGACCGGACCCGCGGCATGATCGACGCCGAGGCCCTGGCCAAGACCAAGAAAGGCGCCTTGCTGGTGAATTGCGCGCGCGGCGGCTTGGTGGTCGAGGCCGACCTGAAGATCGCGCTCGAGTCCGGGCAGCTTGGCGGTGCGGCGCTCGACGTCTTCAGCGTGGAACCGGCGATCGAGAACCCCTTGTTCGGGTTGGAAAAGCTGGTGGCCACGCCCCATCTCGGCGCCTCGACCAGCGAGGCCCAGGACAAGGTGGCGGTCCAAATCGCCCAACAGATGTCGGAATATCTATTGAGCGGCGCCATCACCAATGCCGTCAACATGCCTTCTCTGTCCGCCGAGGAGGCCAAGAAGCTCAAGCCCTACATGACCCTGGCCGAGGAACTCGGCTCCTTCGCCGGGCAACTGACGCGCAGCGGACTAAAAAGCATCACCGTCGAGTACGAAGGCCTGGTCGCCGAGCTCAACACCAAGCCGCTTACCCAGGCCGCCCTTGCCGGGCTGCTCGCGCCGATCCTCGACAGCGTCAACATGGTCAATGCGCCGGTCATCGCACGCGAGCGCAACATCGACGTGGCCGAGGTCAAGCACCAGCGCGACTGCGACTATCAGACCCTCATGCGCGTGACGGTCACCAGCGAGACCCAGACCCGCGATGTCGCCGGCACGCTGTTCGGCGGCGACAAGCCGCGCATCGTCGAGATCAAAGGCATCGCCATCGAGGCCGAGGTGGCCGCGCACATGCTCTACATCACCAACGAGGACAAGCCGGGCCTAATCGGCGCGCTGGGCACCACCCTGGGCGACGCCGGCCTCAACATCGCCACCTTCCACCTGGGCCGCGCCCAGCCCGGCGGCGAAGCCCTGGCGCTGGTCGAGCTCGACCAGGCGATCCCGCCCGACGTGCTCGCCAAGGTGCGCGCGCTGCCCCACATCCGCCAGGCCGTGCCGCTGAAGTTCTAGCTCTCCTTCGACGGCGGTTGCTCGCCCCCCTCGTCTTCTGCTTCGCCGTTCTTGGCGATGGCCCGGCGCGCCAGCACCGCCATCCGCTGCACCACCACCAGCGACAGCACGATCGCCGCGGTGAACACATAGACGCCGGGATGGACCGTCACGTCGTCGATCAGCGACGTGCGGATCGCGACCACCAGCAAGGCGACGACGAAGACGTCGAGCATCGACCAGCGGCCCGCCAGCTCCAGCAAGCCGAGCGCGCGGCGCAACTGTTGGCTGCCGGCTTCCGCGTGGAACCAGAGGTAGAGCGCCAAGGCCAGCTTGACGGCGGGAAGCAGCACCGAGAAGGCGCCGATCACGATGGCCAGGAAGGCCTCGTCCTCGGACCAGAGCTCCGCCACCCCTTGCAGGATCGAGATCTCCCGCGACAGGAACAGAAAACGCTCGACCGTCATGATCGGAAGCACCCAGCCGGCCACCAACAAGACGGCGGCTAGGATGGCCCCCCAGCCGAGCCAGCGGTCCGGGCCGATTGCCAGGGTGGACAAGGAGATGGCGGCGCGCGCGGGCAAGGGTTTGAGTCTCTTTCTGGCCTCTTTGCGATCTTGGTGGCCTCAGGCAGCGGCCGACGCCGCCCCGCCAATGACAGGCCCGCCAATCACATGAACGTCGCGCTGCGGGAAGGGAATGGTGCATCCCGCCGCTTCGACCCGCTCCTTGGCGAGCTTTTTGAGCTCGAACCGGAAATCCCAATAGTCGTCGGTCGTGGTCCAGCAGCGCAGGTTGA
>JAUVQB010000340.1 GCA_030598385.1 Alphaproteobacteria bacterium
CCCGAAGCGGCCGATTTTCCCGCTGCGCCGTTCCTGAGCCTGGGTTGGGGCGATGCCGAGTATTTCCCCGAGCGCGACCCGACGACCGGGATGGCGCTTCGCGCGGCGCTTCGGCCCACGCCCGCCGTCCTCCACCTGGCGGGCCTGCCGTTCCATCCGCGCGATGTGTTTCCGGCGGATGAGGTGGTCGAACTCGAGGCCGCGGGCCAAGGGTTCGAGGCGCTCATTGCCTACCTGGACGCGACCTTCGATCGAGACGGGGCGCAACGCGCCCAAGCGCGCGAGCCGGGGCTCTATCGCTTCAGCCGGTTCTATCCGGCCAAGGGCGAGTTCCATCTCTTCAGCACCTGCAATACCTGGACGGCGCGGGGCCTGAAGGCGGGAGGCTGGCCGATCCGGGTGTCCGGCACCGTGACCGCGGAAGAGCTCATGGTGCAGGTCCGGCCCCTGGCGGCACCCTTGGACTGAGGGCCGTCGGCGGGAAAGGCGGAGCCGATTCCACCGGCGGGTATAATGCGCTAGGGTCCGGCCTCATGGGTCCGACTCTCACCCATCTAGCACTCCATGTGCGCGACCTGGCGGCTTGCGTCGCCTTTTACCGCGACTTCTGCGCCATGATCTGCGTCCACGAGCGCGCGGGTCGTGACGACGACGGCGAGGGCGGGCGCGTGGTCTGGCTGGCCGAGCCGGGCCGCGAGACGGAGTTCATCCTGGTGGTGCTGGCCGGCGGGCCGGGCCGGGACCAGGGCGAGGGGGACTACAGCCACTTCGGCTTCGCGCTCGAAAGCCGGGCGGCGGTGGATGCCATTGCCGAGAAAGCGCGGGCCGCTGGCTGCCTCCTCTGGCCGCCGCGCGAAGAGCCCTATCCGGTCGGCTACTATTGCGGCCTCAGCGATCCCGACGGCAACGCGGTCGAGTTCTCTTACGGCCAGCCGCTCGGGCCCGGGGCAGCCAGTGGGGCAGCCAGCGGGGCAGCCAGTGGGGCGTCAGGCGGTGCGAGGTCCTCCCCATGACGGTCAAAAGTGTCGAGGACCTGGCGGCCGACATCCGCGGCGGCGGCCGGCGGGCGCTGGCCCGCGCCATCACCCTCGCCGAATCGAGCCGCGCCGACCACCGGGCCGAGGCCGAGGCGCTGGAGGCCGAGCTGCTGGCCGAGGCCGGCCGGTCCGTGCGCCTCGGCATCTCCGGCGTGCCGGGCGTCGGCAAATCGACCTTCATCGAGGCCTTCGGCCTCCACCTGATCGATCAGGGCCACAAGGTGGCGGTGCTGGCGGTCGACCCCTCTTCGAAGCGCGGCGGAGGGTCGATCCTGGGCGACAAGACCCGCATGGAGCAGCTTTCGCGCGCCAGCGACGCCTTCATCCGCCCGTCGCCCACGGGCGGCACCTTGGGCGGCGTGGCGCGGCGCACCCGCGAGGCCATGCTGCTGTGCGAGGCGGCCGGCTTCGACGTCATCATCGTGGAGACGGTCGGCGTCGGGCAGTCGGAAACCGCGGTGGCGGACCTGGTGGACCTCTTCCTGCTGCTGCTGCTGCCGGGCGGCGGCGACGAACTGCAGGGCCTGAAGCGCGGTATCGTCGAGTTGGCCGATATCCTCGCCATCAACAAGGCCGACGGCGAGCTCGAGGCCGCCGCCGGGCGGGCCGCCGCCGAGTACGCCAACGCCGTCAGGCTGCTGCCGCCTGGCCACGAGGGCTGGCCGCCGCCGGTGCTGACCTGTTCGGCCAAGACCGGCACGGGCATCGCCGAGGTCTGGGCGGAGATCGCCCGTTTCCGCGAGGCCTTCGGCCCCGGCGGCGCGATCGCCGACAAGCGCGCCCGCCAGGCCCAGGCCTGGATGTGGAACGAGATCAGCGAGACCCTGATGGCGCGATTCAAGGCGCATCCGGAGGTCGCCGAGCAGTTGACGGCCCTCGGCGATAAGGTCCGGGCGGGCATCTTGACGCCCGCGGCGGCGGCGCGGGCGCTCATGGCTACCTTCCTTGGCGCGGCGAACGGCACTTGAGGGCGCCGCCATGATCCGGGCTTTCGCCTTGACTGTCTCGGGCCTCTGGCCTACATAACCGCCCGGCCCAGGCCCTGTTGTGGGCGGCTCTAGCGAGCCGACGGGCAGATGCATATGAAGCCTCAGAACGGGTAACGCAGGAACTCCGGGTCATGGCACGTCGCTGCGATTTCACCAAGAAGGGCGTTCAGGCGGGCAATAACGTCAGCCACGCCAACAACAAGACCAGGCGGCGTTTCCTGCCGAACATGCAGCGCACGTCGCTTTACAGCGACCGTTTGGGCGGGACGGTGCGGGTGCGGCTGTCGGCCCGGGCGATCCGGACGATCGAGCATAACGGCGGCCTCGATGCCTTCCTCCTGAGCACGCCCGACCGCGATCTGGGGCCGACGGCGCAGAAGCTGAAGCGCCGCATCCAGAAAGCCGGCCCGGCCGAGGCTGTGACCTCGGTCTGAATTCCTGATCTTTCACCGAGGTATTGGAGGGCGCCCCTCATGGCAATTCCTGTGGCGCCCTTAAATTTAACTAACCATCCTCCAGCGCGAACATCAGCAGCAGGGTGCGCTGTAAAAAGCTGAAGTTGTCGTCGGACAGCAAGTAAATCAGGGTCTCGCCGTCCGGGCCACGGCGGGTTGCCAGCGCTTCGAAATTGTCGACGGTAAGCGGCAGGCCCCAGCGTGCCAGCTCCTCGCCGCGGAGCTCGGCGCCCGGCCGGATATCGCCGGCCGCCAGCCG
>JAUVQB010000195.1 GCA_030598385.1 Alphaproteobacteria bacterium
TCCCGGCGCAGCCAGGCATAGAAGGCGAAGTAGCCGTGCGGCGGCACCAGGTCGGGATCGTGGTAGCTCGCCTGGGGGTCGATGTTGTAGCCGCGCGCCGGCTGCAGCCCGATCACGATATTGCCGAGCAGGAAGGCGGAGAGGACGAAGGCGCCCTCTTCCACGAAGGGGTCGTCTTCGGGCGCCCCCCAGCGGTCGGTGACGGCCTCCCGCACCTCTATGGGCAAGGCGGCAAAGGCAGCCTGGTAATCGGCCAGGGCATAGCGCTCGCCGGCCTCCCGGCCGCGGCGATCATGCAAGCTGTTAGTGGGCCCGGCGGCGAGGCGCTCGATCAGGGCTTGGCCGTCAGGCGGCAGCGGGCCGGTCGCATAACCGGCCTCGCCCAGCGCGCGCAGCAGCTCGACGGTGCCGGCCGGCGTGTCGAGCCCGACGCCGTTGCCAAGCCGCCCGTCCCGGTTGGGATAGTTGGCGAGGACGATGGCGACCCGGCGCTCACTTGCCGACGTGCCGGCGAGCCGCAGCCAGTTGGCCGCAAGCTGCGCGACGAAGTCGACCCGGTCGGCGACCGGCCGGTAGGCGACGATGGGCGCCTGAGTGCGTTGATCGAAGCGCGCCTCGGTCTTGAACGAGACCGCGCGGGAAAGGATCCGGCCGTCGACCTCCGGCAGGACCACGTTCATGGCGATATCCCGGGCAGAAAGGCCCCGCGTGCCCGCCGCCCACTCGGCCTCGGTGCCGCCCGAGAAGACGACCTGGAGGACGGGACAGCCGGCCGCGTCGAAGGGCGTCCGCTGGCGCGCCGCGCCGGGGCTGGAGACGGCAAAGCCCGTGCCGTTCAGCACGATGCCGGCGCGCGCCTCGGCCAGCAGGCCCGAAATCGTCTCGGCGGACAGCGGCTCCTTCAGGCTCGCGCAGTAGATCGGCAGCGGGTTCACGCCCGCGCGCTGAAGTGCCGCGATGAGCGCGTCGATCGGCGCCAGATTGCTCGCCTGGAGCAGCGCCCGGTAGAACACGATGGCCGCGATCGGTGCCTCGTCCCGCCACTCGGCCCGCAGATCGTCCAGGCCCGGCCGGTCCTTGCCCGGCCAATAGACGCCGGCGCGCAGTAAAGGCTTCGGCTCACGCCATTCCAAGTCACCGCCCAGCAGGCTTGCGGAATAGGCCAGCAGGCTGCGGGCGTTGTCCGGGCCGCCGTGGACGCAGTACTGCCAGAGCCGGTGGCAGGCCTCGCCGGGGAGCGTCGAGAGGCGCGCCAGTTCGGCGTCCGGCTGGTCGTCGCCGGGCAACAGCGCGAGGGATATGTCTCGCTCTCGGCAGACGGCCGAGAGCTGCTCGACGCCGTAGGGCCAATAGCCGACCCCGCCCAGCAGGCGCACCACGACGAGTTTGGCTTGGCTCACCACGCGGTCGACATAGAGGTCGACCGAGAGGTTGTGGGAGAGCTGCATGAGGTTGGCGAGGCGCAGGCTCGGCAGGGCGTCGCCCAAGTCCGCGGCCGCGGCGGAAAGGTTCGCAAGCTCCGTGTCGGCGGCCGAGAGGATCAGCAGGTCGCCCGGCTCTTGGCCGAGATCTACCGGCTCCGTTCCATCGGCGACGACACCGGCCTGGGCCTGCAGGAGATGCATGACGGTCTCCCCCGGCCCGTCAGCCGCTCGCCGGACCGGTGAGGCTCGCGGTCACCGCTGCCCGGTCGAGCCCCTGCTGGGCGATGATCACCAGGCGGGTGCCGCGCGACTCGCCCGCCCGCCAGTCCCGGTCGTAGTAGTGGTTTAGGCGTGTGCCGACGCCTTGGACGACCAGGCGCATGTCCTTTCCGGCCACTTCGGCGAAACCCTTCACCCGCAAGATGTCGTGGCGGGCGATGACGGGGGCGAGCCGCGCCAGCAGTTCGTCCGGCGAGGAAACGGCGCCGAGATCGAGGGCGAAGGAGGTGAAGTCGTCGTGGTCGTGGTCGTCCAGGCCGTCGTGGTGGGACGGCCGGCTCTCCAGGTCGTCTTCCGCCGCCGCGCCGAGGCCCAGCAAGACCGAGGCCGGCACGCGCCCGTGCGCGATCGGCACCAATTTGACCTCGGGCCGCAACTGCTCGCCGACCTCGCTGCGGACCCGGGTGAGCCCCGCCTCGTCCAACAGGTCGGTCTTGTTCAGCACCACCAGATCGGCGCAGGCGAGCTGGTCCTCGAAGACCTCCTCGAGGGGGTTGTCGTGGTCGAGCATCTCGTCCGCCTCGCGCTGGGCCTGGACGGCCTCGGGATCGGGCGCGAAACGCCGGTCGGCGACGGCGGACCCGTCGATCACGGCGATGACGCCGTCCACCGTGACCCGGGTGCGGATCTCCGGCCAGTTGAAGGCCTTGACCAACGGCTTGGGCAGCGCCAGGCCCGACGTCTCGATGACGATGTGATCGGGCGGGTCCGGCCGGTCCAACAGGCGCTCCATGGCCGGCACGAAATCCTCGGCCACGGTGCAGCAGATGCAGCCGTTGGCGAGCTCCAGCACGTCGTCCTCCCGGCAGCCCTCGATGCCGCAGCCCTTGAGGATCTCGCCGTCCACGCCGAGGTCGCCGAACTCGTTGATGATGAGGGCGAGCCGGCGGCCGTTGGCGGTCTCCAGCAGATGCCGGATGAGGCTGGTCTTGCCGGCCCCGAGGAACCCGGTTACCACGGTTGTAGGAATCTTGCGCACTTCGGTCATGCAGTGACCTCCCCTTTCCCGCCAGACTCCGCCCCTGTCGATTCCGCGGGCGATTTCAGATGAAGCACCTGGCCGGCGGCCAGGAAGCGCACCGATTGGGCCGCCTCGCCCAGGGCCTGATGCAGGCGGCCCGCACGGTCGACGAAGGCGCGGGCGAGCGCGTTGTCCGGAATGACGCCGAGGCCCACCTCGTTGCTCACCAGCACCACCGGCCCCGTCAGGGCTTCCAGACAGGCGACCAACCGCTCGGTCTCGGCCATGGAGTCCCGCTCGGCCGCCAATAGGTTAGACAGCCAGAGTGTCAGGCAGTCCACCAGCACCGCCCGGCCGGGCGCGGCGTTCTCCGACAAGGCCGCCGCCAGCTCCAGGGGCTCCTCCACCGTCTCCCAGCGCGGCCCGCGGCGCGCCCGGTGCCGAGCGATGCGTTCGGCCATCTCGGCGTCGCCCGCCTCGGCGGTTGCGAGATAGAGGCACGCGCCCGGCTGGGCCTCGACCAGAGCCTCGGCGTGGCGGCTCTTGCCCGAGCGGGCGCCGCCCAGAACCAGGGTGACGGGGGGCAGGCCGGTCATGAGTGCGGCTCCGGCGGCGCATGTTCCGGCACATCCTCCGCCGGCCGCAGTCCGCCGGCGAGGCCGACGCCCGGCACCTCGATACGCTCGGCCGGCACCAGCAGGCGCCAGTCGTGGTCGACGGCGATCACCCGGGTGAGATGATCCTTCCCGGCAGTGCGGCCCCCAGCCAGCCGGGCGCCGATATAACGCTGCAACAGGGCGGCCAGGACCTCGGCGCTGCTCGCCGTTCCGGGGCCGACGAGAACAAGCATGTTTCGGACCCCTGGAAAGTCGGATTTCGCGTCCAAAGACACAGATTTTCTTTCTTCTTTATCAATCAATAAAAGAGCGTCTTTTACATTTCCTGTGAAGAGAGACGCGAGCTTCAGCATGCGCCCGAAATCGCCGCCTGCGTTGCCCCGCAGGTCGAGGCCCAGGGGCGCACCATCCGCGCCGGCCTCGGACATCGCCTCGGCCGTCTCCCGCACGGCCTTGCGGCCGAAGCCGTCGAGGACGATCCAGCGCCGCCCGTCGAGACCCACGTGCACCGCCGTCACGGAGGGCGCCGTCTCGGCCCAGCGAATGGTGTCGGTCTCGGGATGGGCGACCGGCTCGAGGCGCACGCGGCCTTCGCTGGCGGCCACGATCTCCCGGGCGGCACAGAGCGCGTCGGTCCCGCAGGCCTGTTTGACCGAAGCCAGGCTAGGCAGCTCCGCCGGCGTCCCATAGACCGACCCATAATCCGCTGCGGCCCGAACGATCCGGGCCACCGGGTCGGCCTCGCCGGCGGCGGCGAGCGCCGCCGGCGAGGTCA
>JAUVQB010000457.1 GCA_030598385.1 Alphaproteobacteria bacterium
GCCAGGCCGAGCACCTCCTCGAAGGCGCCGACGACCTTCTCGCCGCCGGGATGGCAGACATAGCCGGAAAGTGCACCGCGGCCGGTGCCGGACCGTGCCAGGAAGCTGTCCAGCGCAGGGACGAAGTCCGCGCGGATCAGACTCGGGATATCCTTGGAAAACAGCACCCCGAAACCGTCCGCTTCGACCTGCCAGCCCATCACGTCTTGCGAGCCGGCCCAGCGGTGTTCGCCCCAATGGCTCAGGGCCGGCGCTACGCCTGCGCGGTCTTCATCCGGCTCGGCCGTGATGAGCGCGGCGGCGGCGCCGTCGCCGAACAGGGCGGTGGCGACGATGTTGGCGCGGCTTTGGTCGCCGGGGCGGAAGGTGAGGCCGCACAGCTCGACCACGATCAGCAGGACGCGGCTGCCCGGTTTCGCCTGAGCCAGGGCGCCGGCGCGGGCGAGGCCGAGGGTGCCGCCGGCGCAGCCAAGGCCGAACACGGGCAGGCGCTCCACGTCGGGGCGGAACGGTAGGCGGTCCATTAGGCGCGCGTCGAGGCTGGGGGTCGAAAGGCCGGTCGTGGAGACGCAGAGGATCGTATCGACCTGGGCGGCGCTGAGGCCGGCCTGGTCGAGGCAGTCGCTCGCCGCCGCCTCGATGAGGTCGAGCGCGTTGTCGAGATAGAGCCTATTGCGCTCTTTCCAGCCGACTGGCTCCAGGTACCAGTCCAGCGGCACGCAGGAATAGCGTTGGGCGATGCCCGCGTTCTCGAAGATCGGCAGCATATACGCGATCTCGCTGTCGGGCCCATCGAAGATGCGCAGGGCGATGGCGGCAACGTCGCTCTGCGACAGGCGGTAGCGGGGTACGGCCGTGGCGAGCGAGAGGAGACGGGGCGACAAGGGCATGATTGAGCATTCCAGCCTATCCGGTTACATGGTAAGCCGGATTTGGCGTTCAGGGAGGATGAGGTCAACTTATCGTGTTTGACGGGTTCGAGACACGGCGCGTGGCGACGTCCGGGGCCGCGATCAATCTGCGCCTGGGCGGTGGCGGTCCGCCGCTCCTGCTGTTGCACGGTTATCCGCAGACCCACGTCATGTGGCACCGGGTCGCGCCCTATCTGGCCGAACGCTTCACCGTGGTGGCGGCGGACCTTCGCGGCTATGGCGATTCCGCCAAGCCCGCCAGCGATCCGGCGCACGCAGCCTATTCGAAACGCGCCATGGCCCGGGATCAGGTCGAGGTGATGAGCCGCCTCGGCTTCGAGCGCTTCGCGGTGGTGGGCCACGACCGGGGCGCGCGGGTCGCCCATCGGATGGCCCTCGACCATCCGGATCGGGTCGAGCGGGCCGCGGTGCTGGATATCTGTCCCACCTTGGCGATGTACGAGCGCACCGACATGGCCTTCGCCAGCGGCTACTATCACTGGTTCTTCCTGATCCAGCCCCACGACCTTCCGGAACGGCTGATCGCCGCCGACCCCGACTTTTATCTCGAAAGCAAGATCGGCGGCTTTGGCCTCGAACCCCGCAAGCACGCGCCCGAGATCTTCGATCCAGCGGCGCTGGACGAATACAAGCGCTGCTTCCGCGACCCCGCCGCGATCCATGCCAGCTGCGAGGACTACCGGGCGGCGGCCACGATCGACCTAGAGCACGATCGGGCCGACCTGAGCCGCAAGGTCGCTTGCCCCTTGCTGGCGCTTTGGGGGACCCAAGGCCTGGTGGGGCGATGCTTCGATGTTCTGGCGCTGTGGCGCGAACGCGCGGGCGACGTGACCGGACGGTCGATCGACTGTGGCCACTATCTGGCGGAGGAGGCGCCGGCCGACACCTTGGCGGCCCTGCAGGCCTTCCTCTA
>JAUVQB010000179.1 GCA_030598385.1 Alphaproteobacteria bacterium
GCCGAGCTGGTCGAGAATGGCCGGGCTAAAGCTGCTGCCCAGCATGACGCCGAGCACCACCACGAAGAGGTTGCGCAAGGCCAGCGGCACGGCAAGCGGCAGCCCGGCCATGGCCCCGGCCGTGGTCGCCAGCATGGAACCGATCATCCAGGCGAGCGGCAGTTGGGCCCAGGCCGCCAGCGTCCCGCCCAGGCCGCCGAGGCAAAGCGCCCCGGCCAGGTTCAGCCAGCGCCGCCCGCCCTCGACTGGCCCGCCCTCGACCGGTTTTTCTGTCACGGGATCTGCCGGCCGAGGCGCACGGCGGTCTGACCGGGTTTCAGCCGGAGCGACGGCATGACCAGCACGCAGTTATCGTAAGGCGTGGCGATGGCGCGCGGGCCGTCGCGGGCGATCACCGTGCCGGCTTTTGGGATCACCTCGAAACCGCGGTAGGCCTCCTCGAAGGCGAAATCCTCGCTCCTCACGGTGACCGCCTCGCTCACTTCGATCAGCCGTTGCGGCGGGGGCGGCGCATCGGTCCCGTAGGCCCCATGGGTCTGGGCGGTCGGGGCTTCGATCGTTCCGCTGGCGGCGAGAAAGCGGACCGCCGTCTCCAGCGCGACGGTTTCGCTGCCGGTCCGCCAGTGCTGGCCGCATTCCACCAGAAGCGCGTTCCTCGCGCTCTTGGGGTCGGCGAAGCCGGCGTAATCGCGCAAGCGGGTGCCCGCCGCGTGTCCGCTGTCGGCGACCACCATGGCCGGCGCGCCGACCTGCCGGGCCAGCGAACGCCCCTTCTCCAGGGGTCCGCAGAGCAGCATGGCATCGGCGCCCTGTTGCAGGGAATGAATGTCGAGCAGCAGGTCGGCGCTCGCCACCAGGGGGCGCAGCTCGCGCGCGCGGTTCAGTTCGGCCGAGGAGCGCGGGCCGTCGAGCACGCCGGGCGACCAGAGCCGGTTGAAGTCCTCGTCGACGAAGCGCGAGGCCGTGGGCTCGGCCGGATCGAATCGCTCGTAAGCGGCCACATTGACGAAGGCCAGGGAGAGCCGCCCGCGCGCCGGCCGGAGGCGGTCGCTCAGCAGACGATCGATGGCGATGGCGCCGCAGATCTCGTTGCCGTGCACCAGGCCGGTGATCAACACGTGGGGCCCCGGCCTGGGGCCCTCGAAGCTGTGCACATAGGCCACGCCCGTATTGCCGGTGCGCCAGCGGGCGATGTCCGGGGCGGCCAACTCGACGCGGGGGGTGGTCTCTTCGCTCACCGGGATCGGAACCTCGACGTTGGGATCCGCTGGGATCCAGTGCCTCCTGCTGACAGGTTTGCTAGGGCAGGTCAAACCGGGCGAGGTCCTCCCGCAACCGGCCGGCGGAGGTAAACAGCACGCCGGTGAGGCCCAGCGTTTCGGCGGCTGTCAGGTTTTCCGGCACGTCGTCGATGAACAGGGTCGTGCGCGGCTCGATCCCGTAGCTTTCGAGCAAATGCCGGTAGATGCCAGCGTCGGGCTTCTTCAAGCCCACCTCGCCGGAAATGACAATGCCGTCGAACCATTCGAGAAAGTCGAAGCGGGCCCGGGCATGGGCGAAGGTCTCGGCCGGCCAGTTGCTGAGGGCATAGAGCGCCGGTACTTTCGCGCGGAGGTCCTCGAGGATCGCCACGCTGCCGTCGACCGTGCCGCCGAGCATCTCGGGCCAGCGCACTTGATAGGCCTCGATCAGGTGCCGCAGGTCCGGATGCCGCTCGGCGAGCTCGGCGATGGCCTCCGCCATGGGCGCCCCCAGATCGAACGGTAGGCGCCATTCGGTCGAGCAGACCTCGGCGAGGAAAGTTTCCATGCGCTCGGGCTCGGGGATCAGTTTCCGATAGAGGTAACGCGGGTTCCAATCGATGAGCACGCCGCCCAGATCGAAGACAACGCAGGTGACGGGACCGTTTGGGCCCGCCGTCATCGACGGCTTGCCGTGACTTCGAGCCGGCCGGCGGCCTGGTCCGCCGCGACCTCCTCATGCAACCAGTCGGTAAACTTGCGCACCTTGGGAATCTCCGCGTTGGCCCTGGGGTAAGCGATGTAGTAGCGGTTGGACGAGGGCCTGATCGGCCCGAAGGGGATCACCAGCCGCCCGGCGGCGAGATCGCCGGCCGCAAGCGAACGGCGGGTCAGCGCGACGCCCTCGCCGGCCATGACGGCTTCCAGGATGAGGTTGGAATCGCTGAAGCCAGGGCCGCGCTCCGGATCGACGCCGGTTTCCCCGGCCCGCTCCAACCAAACCCGCCAGTCCCGCCGATCGGCCTCGACCGAGATGTCGTGCAGCAGGGTGTGGCGCCGCAAGTCGGCTGGATTGCTCAGTGGCGGCCCGCTCGCCATCAGTTGCGGGCTGCAGACCACGAAAATCTCATCGTCCATCAAGTGAACCGCCTCGAGTCCGGGGTAGTTGCCTTTGCCGTAGCGGATCGCCAGGTGCAGGTCGTCGCGCCGGAAATCAGCCAAACCGTGAGACGCCGAGACAAATACGTCGATCTCCGGGTGCCGGGCGCGGAACCGCGACAGCCGGGGCAACAGCCATTTGGCGGCCATGGAGGGCAGAGTGCTGATCCTGAGGCTGCCGCCGCCGCGTTGGGCCGTCGCCCGTTCGGTGGCCTCGGCGATGCCATCGAAAGCCTCGGTGAGGCTCGAGACATAGGTCTGTCCAGCGTCGGTCAGCAAGAGGCGCCGGTTCAGCCGCCGGAACAGGGGCAGGGCGAGCTGCTCCTCGAGGGTCTTCACCTGGTGGCTGATTGCCGCCTGGGTGACGTGGAGCTCCTCGGCCGCCTTGGTGAAGGAGAGGTGGCGCGCGGCGGCCTCGAAGGCGCGCAAGGCATTCAGCGAAGGCAGGCGGCGGGTCATGAGTCTTCGGATAAGAAATTCTAATTCGAACGTGAGATATCATCGTTTGCCCGCGGGAGCAAGCCGATCTATCTAAGAGGCCAAGAGGAGATGCGTCGGAATGGTCAAAATCGGCACGTATTCGCAAGATTCTGAGTTACGAACCGGCCTCGCCGACTCGCGTCTCTTAACCCTGCAAGGGCCGAGAACCCGCGCAAGATTCGGATAAGGAGAATTGATATGTCGAAGAGCATCTATCCCGCCGTGGCAATCCGTTCCACAGCCTCGTTGGGTGGCGATCTGGCACTGCTTGGCTCGATCGCCCGGGCGCCGTCCGCGGTGTTCGGCACGCTCCTCGTCTGGCAGAGCCGCGCGAACCAGCGGGCCCGCCTGGCCGAGATGGAGAGCCACCGGCTCGAGGACATGGGCATCACCCCGGCCGAGGCGCGGCGGGAAGCCGCGAAGCCCCTCTGGCACGCCTGATCCGGGCCGGAGCGGTCGCCCGATTTGATCGCGGGGCGGCCGGGGCGATGGCCCCCTGCCGCCCCGCTCGTCTCTCTGCGCGCTGGAGGACGTGAAAGCGCCCGGCGTTGCGGGCCTGCCCATGCCCGCGTCGGTTAACAGGGGCCCGCGGAGGCGATTGATTCTCCGCCTTCAGGGCCTTCCCGGACGTCGCGAGAGGAGACTATCGAGCGCTTCCGGCCGTCCTGAAAAACTCGCGCGGGCTGTGCGATAGATGGCCGGTCTTAGTCCATACCTACCGACCAGGGCATGGCGAAGGATTAATCGACAGGCGCCTGCGCCACCCCTTCCCGAGGTTCTTGCAGGTTGCTGCGCTCATAGCGCTTCAGAGTTTGCAGCAGGTCAAATACCGAGAACGGCTTGGAGATATATTCATCGCAACCGATTGCGAGGATTTCCTCTTTATCGCCTGCCATTGCGAAGGCCGTGACCGCGATGACTGGAATCGACTTGAGATCTTCGTCATTCTTCAGCCACTTGATTACTTCCAGCCCGGACACGTCCGGTAGCTGGATGTCCATGAGAATGAGGTCCGGGCGATGCTCTCGCGCGAGCTCCCAACCCTCCATCCCGGCCGTGGCTTGCAGAACGTGGTAACCCTGCGCGTGGAGTAAATCGCGCACGAGCATCATATTCTGGGGGTTGTCCTCAACCACAAGAACCGAGCCGCGCGGATTGTGCTCCGCCAATGATTCCATCGCCAATGACTCCTTGGTGCCGATCAAGCAGCAAAACGTTCGACGGTTTCCAAGAAATTGGAAACAGAAATCGGCTTGGGAATATGGCCATCGCACCCCTCCGCCAGAATCTTCTTCCGATCGCTGTCGCCCGCGAAGATTGTGACCGCGATCACCGGGGTCGCTTTTAGAAATTTGTCTTTCTTCAGCCAACTGGTCACTTCAAGACCGGAA
>JAUVQB010000288.1 GCA_030598385.1 Alphaproteobacteria bacterium
AGCTTCGCGATCTTGCGGGCGAGCGCCTGCGCGTCCGCTTCCTGGTCGCCCGGCTCGGCGCAGAACAGGATGACGAGCCCCCGGTCGATGGCACCGACGACCTCGCCCGCTATTTCAACTCGGGCTTCGCTCACTCGCTGTAGCAAGGCTTTCATCGCTATGAGTTCCCCAGTGTTTCCGGGACGCTTGCACCCGGCAGGGCGAGCCTCCATCGTTGCGCCATGCAAGTCTATACCATCGGCCATTCCACACGCTCCCAGGAGGAGCTGATCGGATTGCTAAAGGAGGCCGGGGTTACCTGCCTGGTGGACGTTCGCTCCTATCCGCGCTCGCGCACAAATCCTCAGTTCAATTCCGATCGCCTGGCGGCGGCCCTGGAGCGGGCCGGCATCGGCTACCGGCACGTGAAGGCGTTGGGCGGCCGCCGCGGGGCGCAGGATCTCGGCCGGCCATCGCCAAACGGCCTGTGGCGGCAGGGGGCGTTCCGGAACTATGCCGACTACGCCCTCACGCCGGCGTTCGGCGCCGCCCTCGCTGAACTGCGCGCGACGGCGCGGGACACCTGCGCGGCGGTGATGTGCGCCGAGGCGCTCTGGTGGCAGTGCCATCGCCGTATCATCACCGATTACCTGCTCGCCGCGGGAGACGAGGTCTTGCACATCCTGGCTCCCGGAAAGATCGAGCCGGCGGAACTCACGCCCGGCGCCGAGCCGCAGGCCGACGGGAGCGTTCTTTATCCGGGCGAACAAGGCGAGCTGTTCTGATTTCGACAGTCTCCGAGGTCTTTGTCTCCCAGGCGCCAGCCTGTATAAGAACGTGCAAAATTCCTGTGGAGGGAAGGTCGTTAAATGACCGTGGGGGAAACTGCGGGGGCCACTGCGCCGCGGCGCTCGCCGCCGTTCCGCAAGCTGTTGGTCGCCAACCGCAGCGAAATCGCCATCCGCGTCATTCGCGCGGCCAACGAGTTGGCGATTCAAACGGTCGCCATCTACTCCCACGAAGACCGCTTTGCGCTCCATCGCTTCAAATCGGACGAAAGCTATCTGGTCGGCGAGGGCCAGGATCCGGTCCAGGCCTACCTCGACATCGACGAGGTGATCCGCGTCGCGCGCGAGGCGCACGCGGATGCGATCCATCCCGGCTACGGTTTCCTGTCCGAGAAGCCCGAATTGGCCGAGGCCTGCGCGGCCGCGGGAATCACTTTCATCGGCCCGCGCCCCGACGTCATGCGCAGCCTGGGCAGCAAGGTTGCCGCCAGGGCGCTCGCCAAGGAGGCCGGCATTCCCATGGTTCCGGCGAGCGGCGCTCTGCCCATCGACCCCGCCGAAGCCCGGCGCATCGCGGCGGAGATCGGCTATCCGGTGATGCTGAAGGCGAGCTGGGGCGGCGGCGGGCGCGGCATGCGGGCGATCGAGGAGGAGGCCGAGCTCGACGAGCAGGTCGCCGCCGGGCGCCGCGAAGCCAAGGCTTATTTCGGCAACGACGAGGTGTTTTTGGAGAAGATGGTGCGGCGGGCGCGCCACGTCGAGGTTCAGATCATCGGCGACCGGCACGGCAATCTGGTGCATCTGTTCGAGCGCGACTGCTCGATCCAGCGGCGCAACCAGAAGGTCGTCGAGCGCGCGCCCGCACCCTTTCTCGACGACGGGCGGCGGGCCGAGCTGGCCGACTACGCCGTTCGCCTGGGCCTGGCGGCGGGCTATAACGGCGCCGGTACGGTCGAGTTTCTCTATGACGTGGACAGCGCGAAGTTCTATTTCATCGAGGTCAATCCGCGCATCCAAGTTGAGCATACGGTGACGGAAGAGGTCACCGGCATCGACATCGTCAAGGCGCAGATTCACATCGCCGCGGGCGCCGAGATCGGCCGCCCCGAGAGCGGCGTGCCGGCCCAGGACCAAATCGCGCTCAACGGGCACGCGCTGCAATGCCGCATCACGACGGAAGACCCGCAGAACCACTTCGTGCCCGACTACGGGCGCATCCGGGCCTACCGGGGCGCGGCCGGTTTCGGCATCCGGCTCGACGGCGGCACCGCCTATTCCGGCGCCCTCATCACGCCGTTTTATGACTCCCTGCTGGAAAAGGTCACCGCCTGGGCGCCGACCCCGGAGGAGGCCGTCAAGCGCATGGACCGGGCGCTGCGCGAATTCCGCATCCGTGGCGTCGCGACCAACCTGCTGTTCCTGGAAGGCGTGATCGGCCATCCCAAGTTTCGCGCCGGCGACATCACCACCCGCTTCATCGACGAGACGCCGGAGCTGTTCAAGTTTCCCAAGCGCCGCGACCGGGCGACACGGCTGCTCGGCTTCGTCGGCGACGTGCAGGTGAACGGCAACCCGGAGATGGCCGGCCGCCGGCTGCCGGCCGAGCGCCACGAGGTGGCGCCCCTGCCCAAGCTGCCGGCGGGCGAGCCGCCGCCGGGCAACCGCCAGCGGCTGCGGGAGCTGGGCCCGGAGGGTTTTGCCAAGTGGATGCTGGAGGAGGAGCGGCTGCTGCTCACCGACACCACCTTCCGCGACGCCCATCAGTCGCTGCTGGCGACCCGCATGCGCGGCCATGACATGATCACCATCGCGCCCCACTACGCCCACCTCCTGCCCGAGCTCTTGTCGATGGAATGCTGGGGCGGGGCGACCTTCGATGTTGCCATGCGCTTCCTCAAGGAGGACCCCTGGGAACGCCTCGCCGCCCTGCGCGAGGCCATGCCCAACATGCTGACCCAGGTCTTGCTGCGCGGCGCCAACGGCGTCGGCTACAAGAACTATCCGGACAATGTGGTGCGGTTCTTCGTCGAGCAGGCGGCGGATGCCGGCATCGACCTGTTCCGGGTGTTCGACTCCCTCAACTGGGTCGAGAACATGCGGGTCTCGATCGATGCGATCCTGGAGCGCGGCGGCCTTTGCGAGGCCGCGATCTGCTACACCGGCGACCTCACCGGCCCCGATCCCGGCAAGTACGATCTTGCTTACTATGTCGGCCTGGCCAAGGAGCTGGAGGCGGCTGGCAGCCACATCCTCGGCCTCAAGGACATGGGCGGCCTCTGCAAGCCCGCCGCGGCGCGCAAGCTGGTGGCGACTTTGAAGCAGGAAATCGGCATTCCGATCCACTTCCATACCCATGACAC
>JAUVQB010000253.1 GCA_030598385.1 Alphaproteobacteria bacterium
ACGCCTTGAAGCTGATGGCGGATCTGAGGGGCATGGGCGAAACGAACGCCGTCGCCGACCGGCGCAAGGGCTTCAGCCGGCGGGCGACTTTGATGCGCGCGGCGGCACTCTATGCAGAGCGCCACGCTGGCTCCGACGGCCGCTTGCCGGCTACCTTCCAGGTGATCTACCTCACCGCCTGGGCGCCGCACGAAAGCCAGCCCCAGCCGCTCGCTCCGGGCAGCGCCAAGACCCGCCTCGCCGCCGCGCTGGAGAGCGAGGAGCGCTCGGCGGGGGAAACGGCCGATCCCCAGGCTCCTAAGCGCAAGACCTGACCCCACCCACCGCTGCCTAGCGTCTCTCGATCACAGCGTCGGCACGATGGCGGTCTCCAAGAGCCGCAACAGCCGATCGCCGTCGGTGAAATCCGCCGCTATGTACCCAGCGCCGGCGGCCTCGAGCCGCGCGGCGGCGGCGCCTTGGCCGACGCCGATGAAGGGAAAGCCGAGGGCTCGGGCCGTCTTCACGTCCCACAGGCCGTCGCCCAGGAGGACCACGCGGGCGAAACCATCGGGCCCCTCCGCCAGACCCCAGTGCACCGCTGCCCGGGCAATCGCCAGCTCGACGATGTCCCGGCGCGCCATGTGCTCGCTCGAAGTGGCGATGCAAGCCGGATCTATTGGAATATCCGCCTCCCGCAGGCGCAGCTCCGCCGGAGTCCGCCAGGCGCCGGTGGCGGCGGCGACGGCCCATTCGCCCTCGGCCAGCAAGCGCCGGACGAACGCCGGGGCACCGGGCACGGCGCGGACGCCGCGGGCCGCGACCATGGCGCCATAGAGCGCGCCGTAGCTGGCCTCCGCGGCGCTCAGATCCGCCGGCGTGGCGGCGCGGCCGAGCCGGTCGCGCAGCAGCTCGTCGAGGATGCCGCTGTCGGTCACGTGGCGGTAGCCGGACCAGTCGTCGCTCACGCCTTCGAAACCGAAGGCCTGCCGGACCGCGCCCGTGAAAGCTTCGATATCGTCGTCATAGGTCCGGGTGAGCGTGCCGTCGACGTCGAAGACCGCCAGTTTGGCGGGTTTATGGCCCGGCCCGGTCATTCCGGGGCGCTTCCTAGAGCCATTCCTGGAGCAGCGCGATCAGCGGCCGGTCGGCCGGCGGCATGGGGTAGTCCCAGAGCCGCGGCGCGCGTACCCAGGCGAGCTCCTGGCCTTCCAGGGGCCGGGGCTGTCCGTGCCAGACGCGGCAGGCAAAGAGCGGCATGAGCAGGTGAAAGTCCTGGTAGGCGTGGGAGGCGAAGGCCAGTGGAGCGAGGCAGCTCTCCCGGGTATCGACGGCCAGCTCCTCGGCCAATTCCCGGATCAGGGCCTGCTCGGGGATTTCGCCAGGCTGCACCTTGCCGCCGGGAAATTCCCAGAGGCCCGCCATGGTCTTGCCTTCGGGCCGGCGGGCCAGCAGTACCCGTCCATCGGCGTCGATCAATGCGACCGCGGCGACCAGCACCACCGGCTTCTCGGGGTCGTGGGCCCGGCGCTCGCCCGCACCCCAGCAGCCGTCGCCGTTGGGCGGCGTCGCCGCGCCGGAGGGATCGGTCTCCCCGCTCATGTCCGGTAGTCCGCGTTGATGTCGATATAGCCGTGGGTCAGATCGCAGGTCCAGACCGTGGCGCGGCCGCGGCCGATCCCCACGTCGACGGCGATGTCGATCTCGCGGCCCTTCATGTGGCCGGCGATGGGCCCCTCGTCGTAGCCGTCGACCCGGCGCCCCTCGCGGGCCAGCTCGATGCCGCCGATGGCGATCTTCAGCTTGTCGCGGTCGGCCCGTTCGCCGGCCTTGCCGACGGCCATGACGATGCGTCCCCAGTTGGCGTCCTCCCCGGCGATCGCGGTCTTGACCAGCGGCGAATTGGCGATCGCCAGGCCGATGCGCCGGGCCGCCGCCGCGGAGGCCGCGCCGGTCACGGCAATAGCGACGAACTTCTGGGCGCCCTCGCCGTCGCGCGCCACCTGATGCGCCAGGTCCATCATCAGACCGTCCAGCGCCCGGGCGAAGTCGCGGACCAGGGGGTTGTCGAGCCGGCAATCGGCCGGGACCCGGGGATGCTTGGCCTTGCCGGTGGCGGCCAGCAGCACCGTATCGCTGGTCGAGGTGTCGCCGTCGACGGTGACGCAGTTGAACGAACGCTGGATGGCCCGTTCCAGCAGGCGTTGCAGCAGCGCCTGGGGCAACTTGGCGTCGCTCGCCGCGAACGACAGCATGGTCGCCATGTCGGGCGCGATCATGCCGGAGCCCTTGGCGATGCCGTTCAGGGTGACCCGGCGGCCGCTGATCTCCGCCGATCGGGTGGCGGACTTGGCGAAGGTGTCCGTGGTCATGATGGCGCGGGCCGCCGCCCGCCACCCCGCCGGCTTCAACCCGGCCTCGAGTCGGGCCATGGCCTTGAGGATGCGCTCGTGGGGCAGCGGCTCGCCGATCACGCCGGTGGACGCCAGGAAGACCTCGCGGGGCCGGCAGTCCAGGGCGGCGGCGGTGGCCTCGGCGATGGCGGCGGTCGAGTCCTCCCCGAGGCGGCCGGTGAAGGCATTGGCATTGCCGGAATTGACCAGAACCGCACGCGCCCGGCCGCCCACAAGCGCCCGTCGGCACCAATCGACCGGCGCCGAAGCAGTCTTGGAGCGGGTGAACACCCCGGCAACCGCAGTGCCGGGATCGAAGGCCATGAGGCAGACGTCGCTGCGGCCGCGATACTTGATGCCGCAGGCCCGCGTGGCCAGCCGCACGCCGTCGATGGCGGGCAAGCGGGCCACACTCTCCGGCGCCAAGGGAGATTGTGGCAGGGCCATGGCTGTGGGCTCCTTCGAACTCCCGGGATTGACCAGCCGTTTACTGGGCGCTTTCCGACTCGCCCTCTGTCGACTCTTCCGGGCTCGACTCTTCCGGGGCTGGCTCTTCCATGGCCGGATCTTCCGTCGCCGGCTGGGCGCTTTCCATCACTTCGATCTCGGCATCGGCGCGCAAGCCCGCGATGTGGCTTTCGACGGCGGCGCCCTGGAGCTCCTGGGTGAGCTGCGGCTCGACCTGTTCGAAGCTGGGCGGGTCCTTCGGTCGCTTGTCTTCGACCATAATGACATGCCAGCCGAATTCGGTCTGCACAGGATCGCCGGTATAGCTGCCCGGCTCCAGCGCAAAGGCGGCCTCGGCGAAGCTGGGGACCATTTGCTCGCGGGAAAAGTAACCAAGGTCGCCGCCCTGGGCCGCGGACGGCCCGGTGGAGCGCTCCGAGGCCAGATCGGCGAATTCGATGCCCCCGTCCAGCGCGGCGATCACCTCGCGGGCCTCTTCTTCGGTCTCCAGCAGGATATGGCGCGCCCTGACCTCCTCCACCGGCGGGTTCTCCACGAGGAACGCTTGGTAGCGCGCCTCG
>JAUVQB010000365.1 GCA_030598385.1 Alphaproteobacteria bacterium
GCCCTCGCGTTGTTCGGCGAGGAGGCGGAGCGGCGCTGGGATGTCGCGGCGCTGAAGGACGCGGTGCTGGAAAGCCAGCGCCGGCGCCTCTTCCTGGCGCCGGTCCTGCGCAATCAGGGTTCGTCGTGGGACTACCAGCCGCCCGGCTCGGCCGGCGAGGCCTATATCCGCAACACCATGCCGGTCGGCGAGCTCGAACGCCGCGCCCGCTTCCCGGCGGTGTGAGGGCGGAAGAGGTTAAGTTTATCCGCCGAGCTTATTTGTCGGGCTCTTCCGCCCCGCCGCCGCGACTAGTGCGATTTTGGCTTACATGGGCCGGGGACCATCAGATTGGCGGCCTACCAGCGCACGCCGCTCGAACAGGATGAAGGCGACGCCGGCGATCACCACGGCGCCGCCGAGCGCAATCCGCGGGGTCAGGCTTTCGCCGAGCAGGGCGATGCCGCCGATCACCGAGAAGACCGGCAGCAGTAAGAGGAAGGGCGCGACCTGGCCGACCGGATGGCGGCGGATGAGGGTGTACCACATGGTGTAGCCGAGCGCCGTCATGATGAGTGCGAGGTAGGCGACGGTGCCCCAGACAATCCAGTTGGCGGTGGCGATGTAAGGCCCCGGCGGGCCCTCGATCGCGTAGGAGAGGGCGAAAAGCTGAGGGGTCGCGAAGACCGCGACCCAGGCGATCAGGGTGGCGCCGTCGAGGCTCACCAGCCGGCGCACCATGATCTGGCCGATCGCCCAGACGAAGGCGCCGGAGATGACCAGGGCGAGCGAGGCCCAGGCTCCGCCCAGCTTCGGCTCGCCGGCTATGAAGGCGACGCCGAGGACGGCGAAGGCGATGCCGAGCCATTTGCGAGAGCCCGGTTTCTCCTTCAGCAGCACGGCGCCGAGCAGCACGATGAAGGGCACCTCGAGCTGCAGCACCAGGACCGCCGTCGAGGCGTCGAGGCCCCTGAGGCCATTGAAGGTGAGGCTGTATTGGATGGCGGCCGAGACCAGCGCGATCCAGAAGATCCGCACCATCTGCGCCCATGGCGGCCGCACGAACCAGACCAGCACCGCCGCCGTCACGGCGAAGCGCAGGGCCATCAGCAGGATCGGCGGGAAGTGCTCGATCGCCGCCTTGGCGAAGACCACCCCCATGCCCCAGATGAGGGCGACGGCGATCCCCAGTCCGATGTCTTGCGAGCGCAGGGCCAAGGCCGGGGATTCCCGCAGGTTGCTGACAGAAGAATGGCCCGGCGACCGGCCGGGCCCCAAGAAGACGCTAGTCGAGATCGGCGGTGACGGCTAGCGGGAATTATGGCTCGGACTGCGTCACGCCTGTCACCTCTCGAGCGCGTTCAGCACGAGCTGCTGGAAGTGATGCACGGCGTGCTCGCTGAGCTCCGTCTCCCCCCGGTCGACCACGAAGCGCCCCTGGTTGTAGCCGAACGACTTGAGGCCCCTTTGCACGCTCTCGCAGAGGCCGATGTCCTCGGGCTGCAACACCTTGTCCACATAGGTCATGGCCTCGCGCAGCTCGGTCGAGATGTGGCTCGAGTAGTTGGGGTGGCACACCGAGCGATAGGTCGGCGAAATCCCGGTGCGCCGGATCGCAGTGATAGCATTCCAGGAAGTTGTCGATCACCACCTTCCAGTTGGCGGCGATGTCGTAGCGATCGTGATGAGCGAAGGCGAGGTCGTCGAGCCAAGGCACTTAGCTTCGGATCTCGCTTTCCAGATCGCCGGTGAGATCTGCCAGCGGCTCGGCGTCGGGGTCGAGGTTGACGAAGACGAAGCCGCAGAAGACCTCGATGCGCACGCTCGGCAGGTTGAAGTCGGCCGGATCGAAGTCCGCCACATCGTCGGTGTTGCGCGCCGTGCGCAGCTTGCCGTCGAGCCCATAGCACCAGGCATGATAGGGACAGGTTATCAGCGCCGTCTTGCCTTCGCCGGCGAGCAGCTCGTGTCCGCGGTGCTGGCAGACGAGCCGCTGGCGGCGGGCGCCTTGGTGCGGCCGCTCGATCACCTGGTGCGAACGGACTTCGGCTATTACCTGCTGGCCCGCCAGGACCGCGAAGCCTCGCCGCAAGCCGAGGCGTTCTGCGATTGGGTGCGCGCGCGGACCGCGCGCGAGTAAAGACGCATCCCAGTCTCCCAATGAGTCCTTGGATTAAGGAGCCCGGACCGGCTAAAGGGTGATCCTGCGGACTTTCGGTCCGTGCCGTTCCTTTTGCAGGAGTCCGACGCCTTGGAGGCCGCCCCACTGTCGCAGAGCGAGCGCCGCCAGTCTCTGGCCGCGGCGATCTCCTGCTGCGCGGTGTTCGGCATCACGGTGGCCGTCATGTCGCCGCTGATCTCCCTCATCCTGGAGGGGCGCGGTGTCGACCGGACGACGATCGGCGCCATGGCCTCGGTGCCGGCGATCGCGCTCATCGCGACCAACCCCTTCTTGCCGGCCCTGGTCGCGCGTTTCGGCCTGCGCCCCTTCCTCTACGGCTGCCTCTGCCTGCAGCTCGTCCTCACCCTGCTGATGCCGCTGTTCGACAACC
>JAUVQB010000426.1 GCA_030598385.1 Alphaproteobacteria bacterium
AAACTGCCGGGCATGCTGATCGGCAGGGTGCTGCGGAGCCCGCACCCCCACGCCCGGATCCGCGCCATCGATACCGCCAAGGCGGGAGCCCTGGAGGGCGTAAAGGCGGTCGTTACCTGCGCCGACTTCCCGGACATAGGCTCGGACGAAGTGATGGCCGCTGAAGGCGACGAAAACCTGCGCGACATCGTCGCCAACGTCATGGCGCGGGACAAGGCGCTTTACGAGGGTCATGCGGTGGCGGCGGTCGCCGCGACCAGCGCCACCGTAGCCAGGAAAGCCCTGTCGCTGATCGAGGTCGACTACGAGCCGCTGCCCCACGTCACCGACGTGGACGCGGCGATGCGCCCGGACGCGCCCGTCCTGCACGACGACATGTTCACCGGCGGAATCGAGCCGAAGCCCGACAAGCCGTCCAACGTCGCGCGGCGCATGGAGATCACCCTCGGCGATGTGGCTGAGGGCTTCGCCGAGGCCGATTTCGTCATCGAGCGCGACTTCAAGACCGAAGCGGCCCACCAGGGCTATATCGAACCCCAGGCCTGCCTCGCCAGCTTCGCCGAGGACGGCCAGGCGGAACTCTGGTGCTGCACGCAAGGGCATTACTTCGTGCGCAACGCCTGCGCCCGGCTGCTCGGCATCGACGTTTCCAAGCTGCGGGTCACCGCCTCGGAGATCGGCGGCGGATTCGGCGGCAAGACGACGGTCTTCATCGAGCCCGTCGCGCTTGCGCTCTCGCGCAAGGCGGGTCGGCCGGTGCGCCTGGTCATGAGCCGCGACGAGGTGTTCCGGGCGACCGGCCCGACCTCGAGCACCAGCATGTGGGTCAAGGCCGGCGTCACCAAGGACGGCCGGATGACCGCCGGCGAAGCAGTGCTGAAATATCAAGGCGGCGCTTTCGCCGGCTCGCCGGTGGAATGGGGCGCCATGTCGGCCTTCGCCTGCTACGACCTGGCTCATGTCAAGGTGATCGGGTACGACGTGGTCGCCAACCGGCCCAAGGCCGCCGCCTATCGCGCGCCCGGTTCGCCCATGTCGGCCTACGCGGTCGAAAGCGTGGTCGACGAGCTGGCCACGGCGATTGGTATGGACCCCGTCGAGCTGCGCCTGAAAAATGCCGCCCGGGAAGGCACCCAAGCCGCCTATGGCCCCAAGTTCGGCCCCAACGGCCTGGTCGCGACCCTGGAGGCCGCCAGGGACCATGACCACACCAAGGCCCCGCTCGGCCCCGGCCAGGGGCGCGGCGTCGCCAGCGGATTCTGGTTCAACTTCGGCGGCGAGACCTGCGTGTCGATGAACGTGGCGGGGGACGGGACCGTCACGCTTTCCATCGGCACGCCGGATATCGGCGGCACCCGCGCGGCCCAGTGCCAGATCGCGGCGGAAGAGCTTGGCATCGGCTACGACCAGGTGCGGTCCATCGTCGCCGACACCTCTTCGCTCGGCTACAACGATATGACGGGCGGCAGCCGGGTCGCCTTCGCGGTCGGCCTGGCGACGATCCAGGCGGCGCGCGCCGTCATCGAGGATCTCTGCGCCCGGGCGGCCAAGATCTGGGGTATCTCGCCGGACGCGGTGGTTTGGGAGGGCGGCGCCGCAAGGCCCGCTGGCCCCAACGCCGGGGACTTCGATCCCCTCTCCCTGGCGGATTTGGCGAAGGTGGCCGCCAACACCGGCGGCCCGATCGCCGGCCATTCGGAGATCAACGCCGAGGGCGCCGGGATCAGCTTCGGCACCCACATCGCCGACGTCGAGGTCGACAAGGAAACGGGCCGGGTGAGCGTCACCCGCTACACCGTGATCCAGGACGCCGGCAAGGCGATCCATCCCGGCTACGTGGAGGGGCAATATCAGGGCGGCGCCGTTCAGGGCATCGGCTGGGCGCTCAACGAGGAGTACATCTACGGCGAGGACGGGCGCCTGCAGAACCCGGGCTTCCTCGACTACCGGATCCCGGTCGCCTCGGACGTGCCGATGATCGACACGGTCATCGTCGAGGTGCCCAACCCCGGCCATCCCTATGGCGTGCGCGGGGTCGGCGAGACGCC
>JAUVQB010000289.1 GCA_030598385.1 Alphaproteobacteria bacterium
GCCTCCTGCCTCGTAAGCGCCCGGCGACGGCGAGCCAGATCGCCGCCGCCTCATCGCCAGGCTATGGCCCGGCGCCGTTTGATGATAGAGGGAAAGAGTGGGAGATGGAGACGTCATGGCGGAAGCCGTTAGCCGCGGCAAGACCAAGCTGCCCGGCCTCGAGCGCCTGGCGTCGATCGGGCTCTTGTTGCTGATGGGCACGATCTGGGGCGGCGCCATCGCCTTGGCCAAGATCGCGACCAACCATGGCGGCCATCCGGTCGGCCTCGCCCTCTGGCAGACGGGACTGGGCGGGTCGTTGCTGCTTTGCCTGGCTCTCATCCGCCGCCGGCCGCCGCCGCGGGCAACGTCCGTCCTCCGGTTCAATTTCGTCTGCGGCTGCATCGGCGTCGCCCTGCCGGCGATCGCCCTGTTCTGGTCCGTCCGGCATCTCTCGGCCGGCGTGGTGGCGATCGCCTTTGCCAGCATGCCGTTGCTCACCTATGGGCTGGCCGTCCTGTTCAAGGCGGAGCGGGCCGCGCTGCTGCGCATCCTTGGCGTCACCGTCGGGCTCGGCGCCATCGTCCTCCTGGTACTGCCGGAAACCGCCCTGCCGGCGCCCGGTCTGGCGCTCTGGGTGCTGCTGGCCTTGGGCGCCTCCGTCCTCATGTCGGTCGAGAACCTCTACATTGCCATCCGCCGGCCCGAGGGGCTCGACTCGCTGCCGCTGAGCTGCGGGCGCCAGCTCGCCGCCGCGGTCGTGCTGGCGCCGCTTGCCTTCGCCCTCGACCTGACGGTCCCTTTGTTTACCACCTGGGGCCCGGTGCAATGGGCGGCCAGCGGCATGGCGGTGGCGAGCGCCACGGCCTACACCCTGTTCCTGCACATGATCCGCACCGCAGGCCCGGTTTTCGCCAGCCAGACCGCCTACGTCATCACCCTTGCCGGCGTGTTCTGGGGCATGGCCCTGCTCGGGGAACGCCACTCGCTCTATATCTGGGCGGCGCTGGCGCTGATGCTCGCAGGCTTGGCCCTGGTGCGTCCGCGGGATCGCGATGTCTGAGAGACGCTAAAGCCTCTCTATGTTGATCGGCGCCGGCCCACGCCCCCTCCCGGTGCGCAGCACCCGCGCTTCGCGCGCCCACAGCGTACAATGGCATTGGGTGGACGGGAGGGGGCGCGGGCTGGTACAGCGACTTAGCGAAGCTAACGCTTCAGGCCAGACGCGGTCGGCCGGCCGCGGTGGCGATCACCTCGGCCTCGACGAAGATCGGATCGCCGCCGAACACCTCGGCGGCCCGCTCGACGACCTCCAATTCGGTTTCCGGGGCGCGGGCCCCGGCGGTGATCGCCTGGTCGCGGGCCATGTTGCGCGCGGTTTCGCGGGCCAGGGCCAGGGCCTCCTCGCGGTTGGTGAAATCGCGTAAACCCTCCGGCAGGTGCACCCGGTAGCAGTTTTCGCCCGGCGCCGTGACCAGGATCTTGACCCGTTGGGACACGCCGCCGGCGACCGCGCCGACGGCGTTGCAGACCTCGGCGTGGGGCACCACCACCTGGCGCACCCCCAGGCGCTCGGCCAGGACCGGATAATAGGTCCCGGCCGGCGCGCCGACGGCGACCAGGGGCAGGGTGAGGCCAAGCGACGGCATGAGGAGGCCTGCTTGCCGGGCCGCGCCGGGCTGCAAGGCCCGGGCGACGAGGCGGCGTCCGGGGCCCGTGTTCGCTTCTAGCGGCCGCTCGCCTTCCTCGGCCAGCAGCGCCTCGACCAGAACCTCGCCCGAGCGCACCACGACCCGCTCCAGCGCAAGCTCGGCCAGCGCCTCGGCGCTCAACTCGGGCAGCCGGCGGCTCTGGGCGCCGCTGCGCGCCAGCAGCTCGGCGCCCAGGCGCGCGGCCTCGACCGACCAGCCCTGCTGCTTGCCCAGCAAGTGAGCGGCATCGCTCGGGGTGAAGGCCCCGTGGATCACCAAGCCGCGATCGATCAGCCGGGTGAGCGGCAGCATGGCGGCGAAATTCCGCAGCAAATCGTTCAACGGCCTGGGGCCCTCGGCCAGGGCGTCCCACAGGCGCCGCTCCGAGGGGCTCAGGGTGTCCGGATCGGCGGCCCTGAGCCTGAGCGCGAAGCGGCCATCCCAGTCTCGCGACCGATCTTGGCGGCGTTGCGCCTGCAGCTCGGCGAGCACGTCCGAATGCTGCCCGGCCAGCAGGCTGAGGGGCACCACGCGGCGCGGCCCCACCTCGAGCCCGGGGCCGTCGGGCCAGCGCTGCTCGGCCAGGCGCACGTCGCTGTCGCCGCCGAGGCCGAAGGTATGCACCGATATGGCTTCGACCATGGTGCGCCAGCCGCCGACCACGGCGCCGGTGCCGTCCAGCACCGGCCGGCCGCCGCGCAGCACCGCGATATCCGTGGTGGTGCCGCCGATGTCGGAAACCACGATGTCCGCTTCCCGGCTCAGCGCCTGGGCGCCCACCACCGAGGCCGCCGGGCCGGAGAGAATCGTCTCGACCGGGCAGGTCAGCGCCACTTCGTCCTTGATCAGCGAGCCATCGCCCTTGACCACCATCAGCGGGCAGGAGATCCCGAGCGCTTTCATTCGCTCGCGCACGGCCAGGATGAGGGTCTGGATCTGCGGAATCAGCCGGGCGTTCAACACGGCCGTCAGCGCCCGCCTGGGCGCGTCGAGGTTGCTGGTGAGCTCGTGGGCGCAGGTCACCGGCAGGCCGGCCGTCTCGCGCACCAGGTCCCTCACCCGGAGTTCGTGCGACGGATTGCGCACGCCGAAATAGCCGGCCACGGCAAAGGCCTCGACGCCGCCGGCATGCTGCGCGATCGCCGTGCGCGCGGTCTCCTCGTCGAGCGGCGCTTGCTCGTCGCCGAGGGGGCCGTGGCCGCCCGCGATGAAGGCCAAGGGGTCCCGGCCGATGGCCGCCGCCAGGGAGGCGCGCTGCAGGGACGCCTCCTCGTAGCCGATCAGGATCAGGCAGACCGGGTTGCCCTGGCCCTCGACGACGGCGTTGGTCGCCAGCGTGGTGGAAAGCGAGACCAGCTGCACGTCCTCGGGCCTGCGCGCGGCCAGCACCCGCTCCATGACCTCGCCGATGCACAGCGACAGGTCGTGCTTGGTGGTCAGCGCCTTGGCCGAGGC
>JAUVQB010000471.1 GCA_030598385.1 Alphaproteobacteria bacterium
ACCACGCGCTGTAGATGACCATCGCGCCGTTGCCGTTCCAGCTGCTCGCCCACCTGGCGGCCCGCACCTCGCGCATCCGCCTCGGCACCGCGGTCGTGGTGGCGCCCTACTGGCACCCGATCAAGCTGGCCGGCGAGGCGGCGCTGATCGACCTCCTGTCCGGCGGCCGCCTCGAATTCGGCATCGGCAAGGGCGCCTACCAGCGTGAGTTCGACCGCATGAAGAACGGCATGCACCAGAACATTGGCGTGCCCATGATGCTGGAGATGCTGCCGGCGCTGAAGGCCCTGTGGCAGGGCGACTACGAGCACGACGGCGAGTACTGGCAGTTTCCGCTCTCCGCCTCGGTGCCCAAGCCGCTGCAGAAGCCGCATCCGCCGATCTGGATTGCGGCCCGAGACGCGGGCACCTTCAACGCGGCGGTGAAGGAGGGCTACAGCGTCATGACCTGGGCGCTCACCCGGCCGTTCGCGGAGGTCGAGGCCTACATGCAGCGCTTCGAAGACGCCCTTGCCGCCGCGCCCGGTGTCGAGCGCCCGCGCTTCATGACCATGCGCCACACCGGCGTCTACGCCAAGCCGGAGGAGGCCGGGGTCTTCATCGAAGCGGTCCAGCGCCAGGGCCGGATGTTCGAGAACCTGTTCCGCAACCTTGCGCCGGTGGTGGATGGCTTCCCGCAGGAGCCGGACCCCGCGCTGCTGACCAACCAGGGCGAGTACGAGCCCGACAACCTGTTGCGCAACCTCATTTTCGGCGCGCCCGAGGAGGTGGTCGCCAAGCTCAAGGCCTACGAGGCGCTGGGCGTCGACCATTTCTGCTATAACGGCGCCTATGGCCTGCCCCTGGCCGAGCAGAAAAAGTCGCTGCGCCTCTTCATCGACGAGGTCTTGCCCGCCTTCCAGGAGCTAGCGGTCAAGCCCGTCGCGGCCGAGTAACAGACCGGCAGCCGCGCCAATAGAAACGAAACCGATATCGACCGGGAACGGAGTTCAAAGCTGACTTAGATAACAAGAAATCGGGAGGACGGATCCATGCAGAAGTTCGAAAACCTTCAGAGGCTGCTCTCTGAGGGGCGTATCTCACGTCGTGATTTCATCCACCGCGCCACGGCCCTGGGCCTGGCGGCGGCGATTCCAATAGCCCTGCTGGCCGAGGAGGCCCGCGCCGAAGCACCCAAGCGCGGCGGCAAACTGCGTCAGGCGCTGCGCGGCGGGTCGAACGCCGACACCCTGTTCGGCGTGCTGGGCGGCGGCGATACGCACCAGGTCAACACCCAGTGGCAGATCCTGAGCAACGTCACGGAGGTGACCCCGGACGGCGAGGTCGTGGGTGAGCTGGCGGAAAGCTGGGAGGTCTCCGACGACGCCACCGAGTGGGTCTTCAAGCTGCGCAAGGGCGTGGAGTTTCACGACGGCAAGTCGCTCGAGGCCGAGGACGTCGTCCATTCCATCAACGTTCACCGCGGCGAGGATTCGCGCTCCGTCGGCAAGGGCCTGGTCGCCGAGGTCGAGGACGTCAAGGCCGACGACAAGCACACGGTCGTTTTCAAGCTCAAGTCGGGCAACGCCGACTTTCCGATCGTTTTGGCCAGCTCGCGCTTTCCGATCGCGCCCGCGGGCAGCATGGACGCGGAATGGGAGAAGGGCATCGGAACCGGGCCCTTCATGCTGAGCGAGTGGGAGCCGGGCGTGCGCTCCGCGACGAAACGCAACCCGAACTACTTCAAGGAGGGCAAACCCTATTTCGACGAGGTGGAGACCCTCC
>JAUVQB010000339.1 GCA_030598385.1 Alphaproteobacteria bacterium
CATTCCTCGAAGCCGCTCATTTACAAGATCTCCGGCGTGTGGGGGAACCACGAGGGCTCGATGCTGCTGTGGATCCTCATCCTCGCGCTGTTCGGCGCCGCCGTGGCCCTCTTTGGCGGCAATCTGCCGGCCACCCTGAAAGCCAGGGTGCTGGCCGTGCAGGCCTGGATCGCCATCGGGTTCCTCGCCTTCACGATCCTCACCTCGAACCCCTTCGCGCGCCTCCTGCCGGCGCCGGAGAACGGCGGCGATCTCAACCCGCTGCTGCAGGACCCCGGTCTCGCCTTCCACCCGCCCATGCTCTACACCGGCTATGTCGGCTTCTCGATCGCCTTTTCCTTCGCCATCGCCGCCTTGATCGAAGGCAAGGTCGACGCGGCCTGGGCGCGCTGGGTGCGGCCTTGGACGCTCGTTGCCTGGTGCTTTCTCACCGCCGGCATCGCGCTCGGCTCCTGGTGGGCCTATTACGAGCTCGGCTGGGGCGGCTGGTGGTTCTGGGACCCGGTGGAGAACGTCTCCTTCATGCCCTGGCTGATGGGCACGGCGCTGTTGCACACCGCGGTCGTGGTCGAAAAGCGCGATGCCCTGAAGGTTTGGACCATCCTGCTCGCCATCCTGACCTTTTCGCTATCGCTGATCGGCACCTTCATCGTGCGCTCGGGCCTGCTTACCTCGGTCCACGCCTTCGCCAACGACCCGGAACGCGGGCTCTTTATCCTGCTGTTGCTGTGCCTCACCATCGGCGGATCTCTGGCCCTCTTCGCTTTGCGCGCGCCGGCCCTGAAATCCGACGGCCTGTTCCACCCGATCAGCCGGGAAGGCGCGCTGGTACTGAACAACCTCTTGTTGGCGACGGCCTGTGCGACGGTGTTTCTCGGCACCCTTTACCCGCTGTTCCTCGAGGCGCTCGGCGGCGACAAGGTGTCGGTCGGCGCGCCCTACTTCAACGCGACCTTCCTTCCGATCATGGCGCCGCTGGTGGTCGCCATGGCGGTCGGGCCGCTGCTGCCGTGGAAGCGGGCGGATCTCATGGGCGCGCTCGGCCGGCTCAAGGTCGCCGCGCTGCTGACCCTCCTTGCCGCGCTCCTTGCCGTCTATCTCCACCGCGGCGGACCGCTGTTCGCCTGGCTCGGCATGGCGCTCGCCGCCTGGCTGTTCGCCGGGGCGCTCATCGAGTGGGCCGGGCGCATCAAGCTGTTCCGCGCGCCGTTCGGCGAAAGCTGGCGGCGCGCCCGGGGCCTGCCGCGCTCGGCCCACGGCATGACGCTCGCCCATGCCGGCCTCGCCGTCGCCATCGCCGGGATCACCGCATCGGCCGCCTGGCAGGGCGAGGTGATTCGGATCATGAAGCCGGGCGATATCGCCGAACTCGCCGGCTACAGCTACCGCCTGGAGGGCGTGCAGACGCACCGCGGCCCCAACTACACCAGCGATACGGCCAGCTTCACCGTGCTCCGCGACGGCCGCGAAGTCGCTCTGCTCATGCCCGAAAAGCGCGTCTACGACGTGCAGCGCCGGGAGACCACCGAAGCGGCGATCCACACCACCGGTTTGGCCGACCTCTATGCCGTGATCGGCGATGCCGACGGCCGCGGCGGCTGGACCGTGCGGATCTATTACGAGCCGTTGGTGCCCTGGATATGGGCGGGGGCGCTCATCATGGTGTTGGGCGGGGCCGTTTCTCTCAGCGACCGGCGCCTTCGGGTCGGCGCCCCGGCGCGTCGCCGCAAGACGGCGCCCGCGCCCGCGTGAGCCGGAACGAGGGCCATGCCACGCCGCGCGCTCTATCTCCTGCCGCTCCTGCTTTTTGCCGTCATCGCCGGCTATTTTCTGTGGGGACTGGCCAGCGACCGCAATCCCAATCTCGTCCCTTCGGCGCTGATCGACAAGCCGGCCCCGGCCTTCGATCTGCCGCCGCTCGAGGGCCTCGACCGGCCGGGGCTGGCGACTGCCGATCTGCAGAACGGCGAGGTGGCGCTGGTCAATTTCTTCGCCTCCTGGTGCCTGCCCTGCCGGGCGGAGCATCCCTTGCTGATGGATCTGGCCGAGTCCGGCGGCGTTCGGGTTCTCGGCATAGCCTACCGCGACAAGCCGGAGGACGCGCGGCGCTGGCTGGGTCAGTACGGCAACCCCTATGAGCGGGTCGGCGTCGACGACCGCGGGCGCACCAGCATCGACTTCGGAGTCTCCGGTGTGCCCGAGACTTTCGTCATCGACCGCGAGGGCCGCATCCGCTACCAGCACATCGGCCCCCTGATGGCCAGCGACATCGAGGACAAGATCGTGCCATTGATCGAGAGCCTTTCGGAATGAGCCCGCGCCGAGGTTTGCGCCCATCGCTCGCCATCCTGGCCCTCGTCCTGGGGCTGCTGGCGCCGGCCGGCGCATCCGCCGTGCTGCCCGACGAGGTGCTCGACGACCCGGTGCTGGAGGGCCGGGCGCGGGAGCTGTCGCAGCTCATCCGCTGTCTGGTTTGTCAGAACGAGTCGATCGATACCTCCAACGCCGACCTCGCCCGGGAACTGCGCATCCTGGTGCGCGAACGCCTCACCGCCGGCGACAGCGATCAAGAGGTTCTCGACTTCCTGGTCGCGCGCTATGGCGATTTCGTGCTGTTGCGGCAGCGCATGACGCCCGCGATCTACCTGCTGTTGTTCGGGCCGGCCGCTCTGCTGCTGTCCGTTCTCGCCGGCGTCTTGCTTTTTTTCAGACGGCGCAGGCCGAGCACGGCCGACTCTCTCAATGCCGA
>JAUVQB010000418.1 GCA_030598385.1 Alphaproteobacteria bacterium
AGGGCGCCGGCCCTGCCGCGATCTCGACCGCATAGTCCCGCGTCGGCGGGGTGCTTTCGATGACGCCCACGGCGAGCAGGAATTCCGCGAAGGCCTCGTAACGTGACCTGTCCAGGGCGCGCGGCCTGAGCGCGAAGCGGGGCAGGGTGTCGCGCCAGGCGCGGCGGTTCAGCTCGTCGTCCAGTTCCTTGCGGTGGCCCACGAAAAGCGCCCAGCTCTCGGCGGGGTGGTTGATCAGGTATTGCACGCCCCGTTCGACGGCCTTCAGGAAGGCATCCACGCGCCAGTCGTCGAGCCGCTCGCGGTGGGCCACGATGATCAGCTCGTCGTAGGCCGGCACCCCTTCCTCCTCGACGAAGAAGGCCCGGGCCTTGTGGCCGACGATCTCGAGCTGGTTGAGCTCGAAGTTGCGGTAGGCCCCGATGACGGCGTCGACCTGGCCCGACAGGAGCGAGGGCCCGAGCGAGAAATTGACGTTCACCAGCTCGACGTCGTCCAGATCGAGACCGTGACGGGCCAGCATGGCCTTGAGCATGGCGTCCTCGAAGCCGCCGACCGAGAAGCCGACGGTACGGCCCTTGAGGTCCGCGATCGAGCGGATCGGGCTCTCGTCCAACACCATCAGGGTGTTGAGCGGCGTGGCGATCAACGTGCCGATGCGCGCCAACGGCAGGCCCGCGGCCACCTGGATGTGGAGTTGCGGCTGATAGGACACCGCCAGGTCCGCCTTGCCGGCGGCGACCAGCTTCGGCGGGTCGTTTGGATTGGCGGGCTCGACCAGCTCCACATCCAGGCCGGCGTCCGCGAAATAGCCCTTCTCCAGCGCGACGACGAGGGGCGCGTGATCGGGATTGAGGTACCAATCGAGCAACAGAGTGAGCGTTTCGGCCCGCGCCGGGGCCGCCGCCGACCACAGAATCGCAACGAGCAGGAACAGCGCCAACCTTGCAGCGCTTCGGAATGCCCGCGGACGGCAACACAGGTCGTGGTTGGGCAGCATCGTTTCGGGCCTCCTGTTCAGCAGAGCGGCGGAAGACCCTGTGAGCGCGCCGCGACCTGCGGTTGCCTTGGTGAGGGGTCCCGTTCCCTTCGCCGGTATTATCCGGATCAGGTTCGAAGGGTTGCCGCACGAGACGCTTGTCCCGCCGTCATCTCAGCCCGCAACCGGGCACCCCTAGGAACGCGGCGATCATTGGTCCCGGCTCACGGCGTGTCAAGGGCGGCGGGCCGCCGGCCGGTCTGTCCGTTTTCCGGCCGAGCGGGCGAAATCGACCGGTGAGGCTTCGCCTGACCGGCGCCCTGTGCTAGAGACAGACGATGCACAACTTCCTCGATTTCGAAAAACCCATCGCAGAGCTCGAAGGCAAGATCGAGGAACTGCGCCACCTGTCCGACAGCGGCGAGCTGAACATCGCCGAGGAGGTGGCGCGGTTGCAAGGCAAGGTCGACCGGTTGCTGCGCCAGACGTATGGCAAGCTGACCGCCTGGCAGAAGACCCAGGTGGCGCGCCATCCCGACCGGCCGCACTTCAGCGACTATGTCGCCGCGCTGGTCGAAGACTTCACGCCGCTGGCCGGCGACCGCCTGTTTGCCGAGGACCGGGCGATCATCGGCGGGCTCGGGCGCTTCCGCGGCTATACCGCGATGGTGATTGGCCATGAAAAGGGCACCGACACCACGGCGCGGGTGCAACACAACTTCGGCATGGCGCGGCCAGAGGGTTATCGCAAGGCGCAGCGGCTCATGCGGCTCGCCGACCGCTTCCAGGTTCCCGTGGTCACCCTGGTCGACACGCCCGGCGCCTATCCGGGCGTCGGCGCCGAGGAGCGTGGCCAGGCCGAAGCCATCGCCAAGTGCATCGACGTGTGCCTGTCGCTGCGGGTGCCGATGGTCTCCGTTGTGATCGGCGAGGGCGGTTCGGGCGGGGCGATCGCGCTGGCCGCGGTGAACCGGATCTACATGCTGGAGCACTCGGTCTACTCGGTCATCTCGCCGGAGGGCTGCGCGTCGATCTTGTGGCGGAGCAGCGCCCAGGCCAAGGAGGCGGCCGAGGCCCTGCGGCTCACCGCCGGCGATCTGCTGAAGCTCGGCGTGATCGA
>JAUVQB010000115.1 GCA_030598385.1 Alphaproteobacteria bacterium
ACCCCACCGTGCAAGTCCACGTCCGCGACAACAATGTCGACCAAGCCCTGCGCGCGCTGAAAAAGAAGATGCAGCGCGAGGGCATCTTCCGGGAAATGAAGCTCCGCCGCCACTTCGAGAAGCCGTCCCAGCGCCGCAAGCGCGAGCGCGCGGAGGCCAAGCGGCGCTATCGCAAGCTCTTGCGCAAGCGCTTGGAGCGCGAAGGCTACTAGGCCGAGTCCGACCGGGCCGCCCGACCGCTTGCGGCGCGCGCCGGCCCCAATTTTCCAAAAATCAGCCCCTTTCACCGCCTCAGGCCGCAGGCCGTATCGCCTGCTTGACCAGTGGCCCGGTGTTTTCAATTTCCGCCAAACTCATCGGCCGACTGCCCGCACCCGCCAGGGCCGGGCAACGAGAAAATGCCCGATTGCGAAAAACGCCGTCGCCGCGATGACGAGGGCGACCGGCCACGCGGTTCCATCGTGAAACGCCCCGACGAGAAACGCGCCGACGCCGCCGAGGCCCATCTCGGCCGCGCCGATCAGAGCGGCGGCATAGCCATGGCCGACGCGACTGACATCGAAGGCCCGGATCGGCGCGGTCGCCAGCACCAGGCCGAGGCCGAAGGCGAACAGGCATTGGGTCGCGGTCACCCGGACCGGGGTCTCGAGGGCGCCTGCGACCAGGAGCAGAAGCGCCAGGCCGCCGACGGCGCAAAACCCCAGCCCGATCGCCAACAGCCGATCGCTGCTCATGAGGCCGGCGACGCGGTTGACCAGCAAGGATCCGAGGAAATAGGCGAGCACGATCGCGGCGTAGTAGTAGCCATAGTGCTCCGTGCGCACGCCCATGCGTTCGATAAAGAGGAAGGGAAAAGCGGTCACCATGGCGAACAGCCCCGCGACGACCATCCCGGCGGCCAGCGCATAGGCCATGAAGGCGCTGTCGCCGAGAAGCGCAAGATAGCCGCGCAGGATGCGCCGGGGATTGACCGCGCCGGGATCGGGCTGCCGCAGGGTCTCGGGCAGGTTGCGCCAAATAAGGAAGGCGACGACCAGAATAAGGCCGGTCAACAGGAAGAAGTTGGAGCGCCACCCGAATAGGACGTGCATGTAACCGCCGATCACCGGGCCGATGGCCGGCGCGAAAGCGATGGCCATGCCGTACGCGCCAAGAACGCGTACGGCCCCGGCTTGGTTATAGATCTCGCGGATGACCGCGTAGCCGATGACCGCTTCGGCACAGGCGGTCATGCCCTGGAGCACCCGCGCCACGATCAAGGCCTCGATCGAGCCGGCAAAGGCGCAGCCGAGGCTGGCCAGGGCGAAGCCCAACATGCCGCCGAGCAGCACTGGCCGGCGGCCGATCCGATCCGAAAGCGGGCCATAGAGAAGCTGCGCCAGCGCGAAGCCGAGGAGGTTCAGGCTCATGGTGAGCTGCACCCGCTCGGCGTCGGTATCGAATACCCCTTGGAGGTGCGGCAAGGACGGGGTGTAGAGGTCGGTCGAGAGGATGCTGACGAATGACGCCGAGATGAGCAGCGCCGGGATGAGGACCGGCACGCGCGTCACGGCCGCACCGCCATCCTTCGTCTCGCCCACGCCACCCCCAATTCGCCGGCCGGCCAGGGCGGGCCACCGTTCGCAAGTTTATCGCCGGCCGGCCTCGAGCCCCGGCGGCTGAGCTAATTGCCGAGCGATTTGACGATGTCTTCGCACATCTTCTTGGCGTCGCTCAGCAACATGCGGGTTTTGTCCATGTAGAACAATGGGTTGTCGATGCCCGCGTAGCCCGAGCCCATGGTGCGCTTGATGAAGAAGACGTTCTGGGCCTCGTCCACGTTGAGGACCGGCATGCCGTAAATGGGCGATGTCTTGTCGGTCTTGGCCGACGGGTTCGTCACGTCGTTGGCGCCGATCACGAAGGCCACATCCGCCGCGGCGAAGTCGCGGTTGACCTCGTCCATCTCGAAGACCTCGTCATAGGGCACGGAGGCCTCGGCCAGGAGCACGTTCATGTGGCCCGGCATGCGCCCCGCCACGGGATGGATGGCGTAGATCACTTCGACGCCCTCGTTCTTCAGCAGATCGGCCATCTCGCGCAGGGCGTGCTGGGCCTGGGCGACCGCGAAGCCGTAGCCGGGGATGATGATCACCTTCTCGGCGTTGCGCATCATGAAGGCCGCGTCCTCGGCCGAGCCCAGCTGATAGGTCTTGTCGCCCAAATCGGCCGCGGCCGCGGCGGTTTCGCCGCCGAACCCGCCGAGGATGACCGAGACGAACGAGCGGTTCATGCCCTTGCACATGATGTAGCTCAGGATCGCGCCCGAGGAGCCCACCAAGGAGCCGGCGATGATGAGGAGGTTGTTCTCCAGGGTGAAGCCGATGCCGGCCGCCGCCCAGCCCGAATAGGAGTTGAGCATCGAGATCACCACCGGCATGTCGGCGCCGCCGATGGGAATGATGATCAGCACGCCCAAGGCCAGGGTGACCAGAATGATCAGCCAGAAGGCGACGCCTGATTCGGCACGGCACAGCCAGATGACCAGAAGCACCGTCAGGATGCCGAGGCCCAGGTTGAGCCAGTGCTGCATCGCGAAGACGATCGGCCGGCCGCTCATGATGCCCTGCAGCTTGAGGAAGGCGATGACCGAGCCGGTGAAGGTAATCGCGCCAATGGCCACGCCGACCGACATCTCGATGAGCGAGTTGAGCTTGATCGCCCCGGGCGACCCGATGCCGTAAGCGCTGGGGTTATAGAAGGCCGCCACCGCCACGAAGACCGCCGCGAGGCCGACCAGCGAATGGAAAGCCGCGACCAATTGCGGCAACGCCGTCATCTGAACCCTGAGCGCGATAACCGTGCCGATCGAGCCGCCGATCAGAACGCCGGCGAAAATCGTCAGCAGATTCAGGCCAACATTTGGCAGCACCAGGAGCGTCGTCAGCACGGCGATCGCCATGCCGATCATGCCGAAGAAGTTGCCGCGCCGGCTCGTTTCGGGGTGCGACAGGCCCTTCAGGGCCATGATGAAGCAGACTGAAGCAATCAGGTAGAACAGCGCTGCGAAGTTTGCGTCCATAACCCTACCCCCGCCCTAGCGCTTCTTCTTCTTGAACATCGACAGCATTCGGTGGGTCACCAGAAAGCCGCCGAAGATGTTGATGCTGGCCAGCGTCACCGCGAGGAATCCCATGACGTCGCTCACCCCGCCGCCGCCTGAGCCGGCCGCGATCAAACCGCCGACGATGATGACCGAGGAGATCGCGTTGGTGACGCCCATCAGGGGCGAGTGCAGCGCCGGGGTGACTCTCCACACCACGTGGTAACCGACGAAGACCGCCAGCACCAGCACGGTCAGGCCGATCACAATCGGCGAAAGCCCCGCGTGCTCCACCACCTGGGCGGAAGACTGTGCGATCTCCTGGGCTAGACCCGACAGGCCCTCGGACAAGCTCTGCGCCTGTTCGGCCAGGTCGCCCGCCTGGCGGGATAAGGGTTCACTCGCCATCGCTCTTATCCTCCTCGGGGCCGTCCTCGGCGCGCTCCTCGGCACCCGCTTCGGCCTCGCCGCCCGCTTCCGGGCTCGTCGGGGCCGCGGGCTCCGCGTCCTTTTTCGGCTCGGCCGGGGCAAGGGCCGGGTGCACCACCGCGCCGTCACGCGTGACAAGCGTGCCCGCGATGATCTCGTCGTCCATGTCGATCACCAGCTCCTTGGTTTCCTTGTCGATCAAAAGCTCGAGGAAGTTCAGCACATTGCGCGCGTAGAGCTGGCTCGTATCGGCGGCCAGGCGGCTCGCCACGTTCAAGTGGCCGACAATCTTGACGCCGCCCTTGGCGACGACCTTGCCCGCCTGGGTGAGCTCGCAGTTGCCGCCGGTCTCGACCGCGAGATCGACGATGACCGAACCCGGCTTCATGGACTTCACCATGTTCGCCGAGACAAGTTTCGGCGCCGGCCGGCCGGGGATCGCCGCGGTCGTGATCACCAGGTCCATCTTTGGAATGGTCTCGGCGATCAGGGCCGCCTGTTTCTCCTTATAGGCGCCCGACATCTCCTTGGCGTATCCGCCGGCGGTCTCCGCCTGCCGGAACTCCTCGTCCTCGACGGCGACGAATTTGCCGCCCAGGGATTCGACCTGCTCCTTGGCGGCCGGGCGCACGTCGGTGGCATGGACCACGGCGCCCAGCCGGCGCGCGGTGGCGATCGCCTGCAGGCCGGCCACGCCGGCCCCCATGACCAAGACGTTGGCCGGATTGATGCGGCCGGCCGCCGTCATCATCATGGGAAAGGCCTTTCCGAATTCCGCCGCCCCGTCCAACACGGCCTTGTAACCGGCGAGATTGGCCTGGCTGGACAGCACGTCCATGGATTGGGCGCGGGTCACGCGCGGCATGAGGTCCATGGCGAAAGCCGTCACGCCGGCCTCGGCGAGCGCCTTGATCTCGTCTTGCGCGCGCAAGGCATCAAGGTGCGCGATCAGCACGGTCCCCTTGGCGAACAGGCCTAGCTCGTCCTCCTTGCCGCCGATCTGTGGGCCTTGCACCTTGAGGACCACATCGGCGGCGGCGATCGCGGCCTTGGCGCTTGCGGCAATATCCGCGCCGGCGTCCTGATAAGCCCGGTCGACGATTGCGGCCCCTGTCCCGGCGCCTTTTTCCACCACCACTTCACAGCCGAGCCCGACAATCTTCTTCACGGTCTCTGGCGATCCGGCCACACGCGTCTCGTGCGCGCGCCGTTCCTTGGGAATGGCGATTTTCATCGGTCCGTCAGTCCGGCTGTTGAGATTGCCCCCGCATGCCCCCCCGCAGCATGGCCCCCCGCAGCATGGCCCCCTGGAAGGCTGTGGCCAAGATGGCGCGACGGACCCTGTTTGCCAAGGATTTATCAGTCTGCGACGGGCACGCCGGCGCTCTTCAGGGCCGCTTTCTGCCGCCTCGCCAATTTCTTTTCGTCGAAGTCGTCGATCAGTTCGTGAAACAGGCGGTGCCAGTTGATATCGGCCTTGAGGTGCATGAAGACGGACCCGAGTCCGATCGCCGCCCGGTCCATGAGGACGAACTCGCGCGGCGGCCTGACGCCGCCCAGCCGGCGCAGCTCCTGGTGCACCTGATTGACCACCCGCGCGCCATAGATCCCGCTTTCGCCTTCCATGATGGGCTGCCGGCGATCCTCCAGCAGCGGCGCATAGAGAAATCGCGCCCAGATGTTGAGCGCATCGAGGAGTTCGCGCCCGAGATCGTGAAACCCCCAGGTCTCGTATGCCGAAATCGCCAGATCCTCATCGTCGTCCCTGAAGGCGCGATAAAGGTCGATCACCCCGCGCACGAAGGGCGGCGGGAAAACGCGAATGCAGCCGAAGTCGAGCAGGTTGACCGTGCCGTCTTCGCGCAGGGTGTAGTTGCCAAGGTGCGGATCGCCATGGATTACACCGTAGTTGTAGAACGGCAGGTACCAGGCCCGGAACATGTTGAGGGCGACCCGGTTGCGCAGCCCCGGATCCTCGTGCTTGTCGACAAACGCGAGCAGCGGACTGCCCTCGAGCCATGTCATGGTGAGCAGCCGATCGGTGCAGAGGTCCTCCAGGGTATCGGGAATGACGACACCCGCCTCGCCGGCCAACATGCGGGCATAGAGG
>JAUVQB010000264.1 GCA_030598385.1 Alphaproteobacteria bacterium
GCCGGCCTCGTTGGCGATCGCCGGCAGGTGGAGGCCGGCATTGGTCGAGCCGCCGGTCGCGGCGACCACGATGGCGGCGTTCTCCAGCGCCTCGCGGGTGACGATGTCGCGTGGGCGCGGGCCGCCTGCCAGCAGCCGCATCACCGCCTCGCCCGATTTTTCGGCGTACTGGTCGCGGGACTCGTAAGGCGCCGGCGCGCCAGCGGAGCCGGGCAGCGCCAGGCCGATCGCCTCGGACACGCAGGCCATGGTGTTGGCGGTGAACTGGCCGCCGCAGGAGCCGCCCGAGGGACAGGCCGCCAGCTCCAGGGTGTGCAGGTCCGCATCGCTCATGGTGCCGGCAGCGTGCCGGCCCACGGCCTCGAAGACATCGACGATGGTCACGTCCTTGTTCTGGAAGCGGCCGGGCAGGATCGAGCCGCCGTACATGAAGACCGCGGGCACGTTGAGGCGCACCATGGCCATCATCAGCCCGGGCAGCGACTTGTCGCAGCCGGCGAGGCCGACCAGCGCGTCGTAGCAATGGCCGCGCATGGTGAGCTCGACGGAATCGGCGATGATCTCGCGCGAGACCAGCGACGACTTCATGCCGGCGTGGCCCATGGCGATGCCGTCGGTCACGGTAATGGTGGTGAACTCGCGCGGCGTGCCGCCGGCCGCGCGTACGCCTTGCTTCACCATCTGCGCCTGGCGCGAGAGCGTGATGTTGCAGGGTGCCGCCTCGTTCCAGGTCGTCGCGACGCCGACCAGCGGCTGGTAGACCTCCTCCTCCGTCACCCCCATGGCATAGAGGAAGGCGCGGTGCGGCGCGCGCTCCGGGCCAACCGTGGTGTGACGGCTGGGCAGGTTCTTCTTGTCGGGCTTCGGCGTCGTGTCGGACGGCATGAGATCAGCTCCCTTGCAGGCTCTCTTCACGGGTTTTCCGCAGGATAGCGGGAGGGGTGGCGCGGAAGAAAGGGATTTGCAATCCGATGGCTGGCCGGCCCGGTCCCGCACCGCAGCCTTCCGACAGGCAGCGCGGAGACGTTCGCCTTGCCAACGATCCGGGATAACACCCGAGCATGGCCATCTTGTCTCTCCAATGGGCCGCACGCCTGCGGCCTCTTCCCGTTGCGGCCGTTCTCGCGACGCTGACGGCGGCCTGCGCCGGCGACGGCACGCCTGACGACCGAGCGGGGCCCATTACCTTACGGGTCCAGGAAAATTGGGAACTCTTGGTCGAAGAGCCGACGATTGGATTTCTCGACACGGTCGAGCGGAACGCCGAGGATTTCGCCGATGCGGGAAGCAAAGGCACCGCCATCGTGGGTTGCATCGCCGGCGCCGTGACACTCGTCGCCATGACCCAGGGCCAGGCCGATGCGGCCGATGACGTCGGGTGCATGGTTGGCGGATTTGCTCTTTATCCGGTTGGCTACGCTTTGGGCTACGGCACCGGCGCGGTGGTCGGGACGGTCCAGGGCGCCATCAACTCGCTCGCCAATTCCGACGGCGAGATCGATACGGACGCTCTCCTGGCCGTCATCGAGAATGCGAAACCTCGGGTCGATCTGGCGACTGCGATGATCGAGCAGTCGCGACAATTGTCACCGGCTAGCCCGGTGGGGACCCAAGGGCCAGACGAAGCCAAGGGTGACCCGTCGCAGACAGTGCCGGAGCCAGCCTTGCAACTGACGCTCACCATCACGCGGCTCTGGTTGACTACGACCACCAGCGCGCCGCCGACCTCCCGCCTCCACCTGGCGGTCAAGGGCGTGCTCGCGGACACCCGGACCGGCCGGGAGTTACGGGGCGGGAGCTGGCGCTATGTGAGCGAGCCTCTCTCCACGGCAGGGATCGCAAACGACGGCGCGGACGCGCTGAAGTCGGAACTGGCCGGTGGCTGGCGGGCGCTGGCCAGCGAAATTATCGCCGACCTGTTCGGTCCCGACGGCCGCTAGCCGGCGCCATCGGAGATCTGAGCCAAGGCGGCGGCAATCTTATCGCAGGCCGCGGCAGCTTCCTCGCGGCGCACGCGCTGCTCGCTCACCACCTCGGGCGGGGCCTTGGCGAGGAACTGCTGATTGCCAAGCTTCTTGTCGAGCTTGGCGATCTCCGTTTCCTGCTTTTGCTTCTCGCGATTAAGCCGCGCCCGTTCCTGGGGCAGGTCGATCACTGTGCCCAGCGGCAAAACGGCGGTCACATCTTCGAGCACGATTTGAGCGGCATTCTCCGGCACCGCATCCGCCAATGTTTCAATCTTGGAGAGGCGGGCAAGGCGGCAGATGAGATCGCCATGGGCCTCGGCTCGATCCTGCACGCCATTGACAGGGTCCTTCAGCAGCAGGTCGATGCGGGTCTTGGGCGGCACGTTCATCTCGGCCCTGACGGCGCGGACCTCGCCGATGAGGCGCACCACCCAGTCGATCTCGGCTTCGCAGTCGGGGTCCACCAACTCGTCGCCAAGCTCCGGCCAGGCGCCGGTGATCAACAGGCCCTCGGACCCGTCCTGCAGGTGCTCCCACAGCTCCTCGGTGATGAACGGCATGAAGGGGTGTAAGAGATGCAACAGCCGGCCGAGCACCCAGGCCATGGCGGCGCGGGTCTCCTTCGCGGCGGCCTCGTCCGTGCCCTGCAGGACCGGCTTGGCGAATTCCAGATACCAATCGCAGAAGGCATGCCAGGTGAACTGGTAAAGCAGGCTCGCCGCGTCGTTGAGGCGGTAGGAGGCCAGCGCTCCGTCCAGGTCCCGCCGGGTCCGGGCCAGCTTGCCGATGATCCAGCGGTTGATCGCCTGCTCCGCCTTGGCCGGATCGAAGCCGGGATCGGGGGCCGCGCCGTTCATCAGGCAGAAGCGCGCCGCGTTCCACAGCTTGGTGGTGAAGTTGCGGTAGCCTTCGACCCGGTTCGCGGACATCTTGACATCGCGCCCCGGCACCGCGAGCGCCGCCAGGGTGAAACGCAACGCATCGGCGCCAAAGCGCTCGATGATGGCCAGGGGATCGATGATGTTGCCCTTGGATTTGGACATTTTCTGGCCGTGCTCGTCGCGCACGAGGGCATGGATGTAGACGGTGTGGAACGGCACATCGCCCATGAAGTGCAGGCCCATCATCATCATCCGGGCGACCCAGAAGAAGATGATGTCGAAGCCGGTAACCAGAACGTCGCCCGGGTAGTAGCGCGCCAGCTCCGGGGTCTCCTCCGGCCAGCCGATGGTCGAGAACGGCCAGAGCGCCGAGGAGAACCAGGTGTCGAGCACGTCGGGATCGCGTTCCAGCGCCACCGGCTCGCCATAGTGAGCCTTGGCCGCCGC
>JAUVQB010000082.1 GCA_030598385.1 Alphaproteobacteria bacterium
GGCGTAAGGGCGTCGAAGATCATCTGCTCGACCTCATTGACCGTGCGGCCAACCACCAGGAGGTCGCCGATAAGTGGCAGCGTTATTCGGCCCGTGCTGTCAACCTCTACTTCGCGGGACAGTTCTTCCTGGGCAAACACGGTGATGCGCAAATTGTCGCCGGTGCCAAGACGATACTCCTCGGCCGGGCCGGCGGGCGCCGCCTCCGGCAACACCACTGCCGTGTTCGATGAACAGGCTGCGGCCAGGAAGCTCAGGCACAGTGATACAACCAGCAGCCAACTTTTATTGCCTCGGATCATCTATTCTAACTCCCGCGCCGTTCGTGGGTCCTTTCGATAGTCTATCATACCACGTTGACTGGCGCCTCTAAGGCAATCTCGGACCACGCGATGGAGCTCGACCACAATGACCCAGCACATCGGCATCGTTGCCTGTTCGGCCGAAGGGGCGGCGCTGTGTTACCTCACGATCTGCACGGAGGGTGCGAAGCTCCTCGGCCCCCACGCCCATCCCGAAGTCTCGATGCACACGCCGTCGCTCGCGGATTACGTCGCCCGCCTCGAGCGGCGCGACCTGGAGGGGGTCGGCGCGTTGATGCTCGCCTCCGCCCACAAGCTCGCGAATCTCGGCGCCGATTTCCTGATCTGTCCCGACAACACGATCCATGAGGCCTTACCGCTGGTGGAGTCCCGCTCGCCGCTGCCGTGGCTGCATATCGCCGAGGTGGTCGCGGCCGAGGCGGCCGCGCGCGGATTCCAGCGCCTGGCCTTGACGGGACTTCGTTGGCTCGTCGACAGCGAGGTTTACCCGGCGAAGCTGGCGGCGCGCGGGTTGGAGGTCCTGCGCCCCGAGCCCGCCGAGAGCGACGAAATCACCCGCATCGTTCTGGAGGAGCTGGTCTACGGCACGGTCAGGCCGGAAGCGGTCGCCACCTTCCAGAGCGTCACCGACCGGCTGAAGCGGGCCGGCTGCGACGCCATGATCCTCGGCTGCACGGAGTTGCCCTTGATTGCCGACGAGGCGACCTCGCCGCTGCCGATACTCGATTCTACCCGCCTGCTGGGTCGAGCGGCGTTGCGCCGAGCCGTGCACGCCGATTAATCGACACGATAAGCGGCAGAGGCTGCCCAAGTTGACATGACGGACCCGCCGACGGCTCCCGCCCTACCGTCTTAGGCCAGCGTTAACGCCCCGTCCCCTACCCTGTCTCCGGTCGCCCGAAGCCGGAGTCCGAGGAACCGATGACGCGCCTTTTGAAAGGCTTCGCGCCGGCCATTGCCCTCTTGTGTCTAATTTCCGCCTGCGCCGGCGAGCCGGGCCGCGCGGCGGCCGGGCGTGCGAGCGGCGGCACGAACGGCCATGCCTACGAGGCGGTCGGAGTGGCGTCCTGGTACGGCGTGAAGTTTCACGGGCGGACCACCGCCAGCGGCGAGCCCTACGACATGACCGCCATGACCGCCGCCCACCCGAGCCTGCCGTTCGGCACCAAGGTGCGCGTGACCAATCTGGAGAACGGCCGCTCGGCGGTGCTCAGGATCAACGACCGGGGGCCCTTCGCCAAGCGGCGCATCATCGACGTGTCGCGCCACGCCGCCGAGCATCTGGGCTTCCTGAAGGCCGGCCTGGCCCGGGTCCGCGTCGAGGCGATCTAGGGCGGCGCTCCAGGAAACGCCCGCCCTCACGCGCCCACGGCGGCCCTCATTGACTCCCGTCACAGGCCCGCCCACGATCCGGCCTCATGTCTGAGGGCTTTTGCAAGACGGACGTGCCGGAGCCGGCGGCGGCAGCGGGCGCCGGCGCTCAGCCCGCGGCCAGTGCCGCGGCTGGCCCTGGAGCCCGCGGCTGGCGGGCCATGGCCTGGCCCTTGTTTCTGCTGGTCAGCACCGGCGCCGCCTGGGGCCTCACCTTCTCGCTCGCCCGCATCGCCACCACCGCCGGCGCCCACCCGATCGGCCTCACCCTCTGGCAGGGCCTGTTCGGCGGCCTGATGCTGGTCGCGCTCGCCGTCGCCCGCCGGCGCCCGCCGCCGCTCACCCGGGGCCATCTCGGGTTCTATCTGATCTGCGGCCTGCTGGGCACGGCGATCCCCAGTGTTCTCTATTTCTACGCCGCCGCCCGGGTACCGGCCGGGGTGCTCTCCATCACCATCGCCATAGTGCCTATGCTGACATTCGCCGGCGCATTGCTGTTCCGGATCGACCGGCTCGCCTGGGGCCGGGTCGTCGGCATCCTCTGCGGCCTGGTCGCGGTGCTGTTCATCGTCCTGCCGGAGTCCAGCCTGCCGGACCGGGCCATGGCGCCTTGGGTGCTGCTAGCGGTGCTGGCGACCGTCTGCTACGCCAGCGAAGGCATCTATGTCGCCCTGCGCCGGCCGGTGGGCAGCGATCCCGCGGCGACCGTCGGCGCCATGCTGCTGATGGCCTCCGTCGTGCTGGTGCCGGTCATCCTCGCCACCGACACCTTCGTGCCGCTCGGCTTCCCCTGGGGGTCGCTGGAATGGGCGGTCGCCGGTATCGTGGCGGTCAACGCCCTGTCCTACGCGGTGTTCTATCACCTGATCCAGATCGCCGGGCCGGTGTTCGCCACCCAGATGGCCTATGTTGTGACCATCGCCGGCGTGGCCTGGGGGATCGCCATTTTCGGCGAACAGCACTCGCTCTGGATCTGGGGCGCCCTGGGGCTCATGCTGGCCGGGCTGGCGCTGGTGACGCCGCGCGCCGCAGACGGCAAGGATGGCAGGGACGGCGAGCGAAGCTGAGCGCGGGTCGCTCCGAGGGAGTCGGGCAATGGACTGGAACCTCTATCTGGCGTTCGTCGTCGCCTCGAGCCTGCTGATCCTGCTGCCGGGGCCGAGCGTTCTCTTGACCATCGCCCACAGCCTGGCGTTCGGCTGGCGCCGCGCGCTTAATACCAAAGGTCCTGGGCGCGACCTGCGGCGTTGCCGTGCAGCTCGCCGTCGCCCTCATCGGCATGACTTCGTTTCTGCTGCTCATGGCGGACTGGTTCGAATGGCTGCGCTGGGCCGGCGTCGCCTATCTGCTTTATCTGGGGGTCCAGCAGTGGCGCGCCGAGCCGGAGGCCGTGCCGGCCGGCACCGGCAAGGCCCGCGGCCGCGCGCTGTTCCTGCAAAGCCTGATGGTGACCACCGCGAACCCCAAGACCCTCATCTTCTTCGCCGCCTTCTTTCCGCAATTCATCGATCCGGCGACGGCGCTCGCCGTACAGCTACCGCTGCTGGCCGCGAGCTTCCTCGTCATCACCTATGTCTTCACCGCCTTTTGGGCGGTGCTGGCGGGACGGGCCGCGCGCCTGTTTCGCACGCCCGGCCGGATCCGCCTGCGCAATCGACTCACCGGCGGACTGTTGGTGGGCGCCGGATTGGGCCTGTCGCTGGCGCGGCGGGTGTGAGACTGGAGCTGTCTAGCCGGTTTGTCTGTCCGGCCACCCCTAAATTGTTGATAGATCTCGGGTCCAGCCCTCGCCCCCTCCCGGCCACCCCTAGCTTACGATGCCGTGGGTGGTCGGGAGGGGCCGAGGGCTGGAACCGCGACACCATCATGCCGGCCGGCGCAGAGACCCTAGCAACACAGAAAATCTCTAGTCCCAGCCGACGATTTCGTAGCCGCGGTCGCCGAGGCAGCGGTTGACGAAGTTGCGGTAGGCCGCGCTCGGCTTCGTTCCCTTGAAGAGGCCGCGCATGAAGCCGGCCGCGGCGCCCGAGGCGGCGCCGACCGCGGCACCCCGTCCCGCCGAGCCCACCACGGCGCCGCCGGCCGCGCCCACGGCCCCGCCGATGGCGCCGCCGCCCACCGCGCCGACCGCCGCCTGCTCGCCCGAGCCCTCGCCCTTGTCGGCGCCGGCCGACTCGGCCATGTCCCGGCAGTCGTCGATGTCCTGCTCCGCGGTGGCCTGGCCAACGTAGGAAAGGTGGTTATTGGGATAGAGCACCGGCTCCGGACTGCCGCAGCCCGTTACGAGCAGCAGCGCGGCCAGGGCCGGCGCCGGCTTGAAAACGGGAGGAAGTTTCGTCATCGGACCGCGATCTCGCAGAAGTCTCGAAATTCCCCGGCGGGTCGGCCTAACCGGCATAGCCGCCGAAGGTTTTGCGGCGGTTAAGCGTTATACGGCAATTCGGGCGTCCGCATCTACGGGGTCGGCTCATAAACCCCGGGGCACCATGCCGGAAATCGCCCTTGCCAGGGCGCCGCCGCGCCGCTGTCATGCGCCAAAATCACCGCAATAATTCCCCAGGGGAGGGAGTACCATGACCGACGACACTGTCCTGGCGGAGCGCCGCGGGCGCGTCCTGGAGATCACGCTCAACCGGCCGCCGGCCAACGCCATCAACACCGCGCTGAGCCGCGCCATCTACGCCCGGCTGCGCGAGCTGCAGGACAGTCCGGACTTGAGCGTCGCGATCCTCCGCGGCGCCGGCGAGCGCATCTTCTCCGCCGGCTGGGACTTGAAGGAGGTGGCCGCCGAGGGCTTCGACAGCGAGCGCGACAACGACCCGGAACGCGGTTTCGGGCCGGGCGGCTTCGCCGGCATCACCGAGTTCTGGGGCCTCACCAAGCCGGTCATCGCCGCGGTGAACGGCGCCGCCGTGGGCGGCGGCCTCGAGATCGTGCTGGCCTGCGACGTGGTGCTGATGGCCGATCACGCTTTCTTCGCTCTGCCGGAAATGCAGCGCGGCATTCTGGCCGACGCCGGCGCCATCCAGCGCCTGCCGCGGCGCATCCCCTACAACGTCGCCGTGGAGTTCATGCTGACCGGTCGCCGCATGGCCGCCAACGAGGCGGCGCGCTGGGGCCTCGCCCACCAGGTGGTGCCGGGCGGCGAATTGATGGCAACCGCCCGCACCTTGGCCGAGAAGGTTGCAGCCGGCGCGCCGCTCGCCCTCCAGGCCCTCAAGGAGGTGCTGCTCCATATCGAGAGCATGCCGATCCGCGACGCCATGGAAACGGTCAAATGGGGCAGGCCCACCGGCCTTGCGAGCTACGACAGATTGCCGGACTCCGAAGACGCCATCGAGGGCATGCGGGCCTTTGCGGAAAAGCGCGAGCCTGAGTGGAAGGGCCGCTAAGCTAGCTTCGGGTATTGGGGACCCGGCTCTGGATCAGGGCTCGGCTTCGAGGAATTCCAGCTTTTCCAGTATCCGGGGCTCGTTGGGCGCCAACTCGTAGGCTTCCTTGAAGTCGGCCACCGCGCTCTCGAGATCGCCCTGGCTCTCATAGATGGTGCCGCGATTGTAGAAGGCCTTATAGCTGTCGTCGTAGCCGAACCAGATCGCGCTGGTGTAGTCCGCCAGGGCCGACTTCAGGTCCCCTTCGGCGGCGTGAGTGACGGCACGGTTGTAATAGACCGAGGCATCGTCCGGATGCAGTTCGATGAGCTGGTCGTAATCCTCCTCCGCCTTGGCGTAGTCCTCGAGCTTGATGTAGGCGAAGGCGCGGCCGAAATAAACCGCCGCGGATTCGGCATCGCTCAGCTCGCCCGACCATAGCGCCCGGGTGTAATAGCGCACCGCCAGCTTGTAATTGCCCCGTTCCACCGCGTCGAACGCGGTCCCGGCGTCGCTCAATGCGTCGGCCGCCGCCCGGCCGCTCAACAGGACGCCGACACAGATGAACCAGGCCGCCCAACGCTTCCCTACCATTGCAACCTCCCCCGAGTGCAAACGGCATTTTACTAAAATTCAATGATTATTGGAAGTTATTGATGATTCTTAACACACATAGTTAATCCCAGCCCTGTTCGGCCCCTGCCGCCGCGGTTTGCCTTGGGCCGGTCCTGCCCTCATCCGTGCGCCGGCGAAACAGCTCCTTTGGCTTTCCCAGCGGATGGTGAGATACTTGGCTTCGCGCGATTGCGCTCGCCGATGTATCATCGGATACGGATGATCTGAAGAGGGGGATCTGGTCCCATGTTGGTGAAGCAGATCTTTAAGCAAAAAGATAACCGCATCATTACGGTTCAACCGGGCGACACCGTCGCCACGGCCGCGGAAATCCTAAAGCGGGAGAATATCGGCGCGGTCATGGTCAGCGGACCCGGTGGTGAACTCGCCGGCATTCTCTCCGAGCGCGATATCGTGCGCGCCATGCCGGAGCATGGGCCCGATCTCTTCGCGCTGACCGTCGACCGCCTGATGACCCGGGACGTGATCACCTGCGGCTCCGAAGACCGGGTGCACGACCTCATGAAGAAGATGACCGCCGGCCGCTTCCGGCACTTGCCCGTGATCGATGGCGAAACCCTGACGGGCATCATCTCGATCGGCGATGTCGTCAAAAGCCGGCTCGAGGAACTCGAGGCCGAGACCTCGCAATTGCGGGATTACATAGCGTCGGGCTGAGCGGACCGGAGCACCGATCAGAGACGAGAGGCCGGCAGCCCGGGTGGACCCGTGAAACTCGGGCCGCGTGAGATTGGTTGATCTCGATCAGACGATGGCCGCTAGCACTGGCCGAACCGCGCCTGCCGCACGGCGCCTTCTCAATCTCGCTTGCAAAATCTCGCGTCAGTGACTGGCGATATAGGCATCGCGCAGGACATCGGCTTCCAGCTCGACCTCTTCCAGGCGGTTCTTCACCACGTCTCCGATCGAGATGATGCCGACCAGGCGGCTGTCTTCCAC
>JAUVQB010000448.1 GCA_030598385.1 Alphaproteobacteria bacterium
ATGCGCGCGGCCAGGCGTTCGGCCAGTTCATGAGCGCGGGCCAGTTCCTCCGCCTGGGTCAGGTGGCGCAGGTCGGTCTGGGCCAGGTTCTCCGCCGTCGAGGCCCCCGCGCGCCGGCCGGACGTCCCGGCCGCGCCCTCGTCCGTGTCGATGGATCGCTCGACCCGATCGGGAGGAGCGGTGCGGCCGGTTTGCCCCTCCGCGCCGGGCAAGCGGCGCGGCGCACCCGCCCCGGAGCAGGCGCTCGTGCGCACCACCTGCTTGACCCCGCGGCGGCGCCAATAGGCGTCGAAGATCTCGTCGAAGCGCCGCCAGTCGCTCTGCGAGGAGCACAGCAGGCAGCGCAGGCCCCGGCGCAGGTCATTCGACTTGGACAGATCGGCGGCCACCGCGATGCGTAGGGAATCGCCCGCCTCGTCCAAGCCGACGGGGTATCCGTTGGCGCGCAGGTTGCCCAGAAACCCGAGCAGGCGGCGGCGCAGGCGGACATCGACGTCGTTTGGATCGAGGGGCGAAGCGCTCGGGGTCATGGCTCTCCTCCGCCTCACGCCACCTTGCCGGCCAGGCGCTGGACCACCTCGAGCGAAATCGCCGAACGGTCCTCCGCGGTCTTGAGCAGGCACATGAGTGTGTCGTGCACGGCCTCGGGATCCTCGCGCAGCTCGTCGATGCCGAGGCCCATGAGGGCGCTCGCCCAGTCGATGGTTTCGCCGACGCCCGGCTTCTTGCGGACGTCCTCCTTGCGCACCGCCTGGACGAAACGCACGACCTGGGTCGCCAGGCCACCCTCGATATCGGGCAGGCGCGCGCCCAGGATGCGCAACTCCTTGGCCTCGTCCGGATAGTCCACAAAGTGGTAGAGGCAACGCCGGCGCAAGGCGTCGGACAGCTCGCGCGTGGCGTTCGAGGTCAGGACAACATAGGGCACCGACTTCGCCGTAATGGTGCCGAGCTCCGGAATCGAGATCTGGAAATCGGACAAAAGCTCGAGCAGGAAGGCTTCGAATTCCTCGTCCGCCCGGTCTATTTCGTCGACCAGCAAGACGGGCGGCTGGTCCTGGGTGATGGCCTGGAGCAGGGGCCGTTCGAGCAGGAACTCCCGCGCGAAGATATGGCGCTCCTTCTCCTCGGCGCTGATCTCCTCGCCTTCCCGGATTTTGATCGCCAGGATTTGCCGCTGGTAGTTCCACTCGTAAAGCGCCGCGCTGGCATCCAAGCCCTCGTAGCACTGTAGGCGGATCAGCCGGCCGTCGAGCACCTTCGCCAAGCTTTTGGCCACCTCGGTCTTGCCGACCCCGGCGTCGCCTTCCAACAGCAGGGGCCGCCTCAGGTGCTGCATCATGGCGATGGCCGTGGCGAGCTGCGAGTCGGCTACATAGCCGACCTCGGCAAACCGCCGCATGATCTCTTCGCGCCCGTGCATCATGGCCTCGTCACATCCAGTCTAGCACGGGGCGTCGAAGGGCGATGTGCGGCGGCGCCTCACCCGCTCAGGCCGAGGTCCCGGCAGGTCTGCCAGACGCGCCAGGCCGTGTGCGGCATCGGCATGTGGGTGACGCCGAGATGGGCGAAAGCGTCCACCACCGCGTTCGAGAAGGCGGAGACTCCGCCCACGTTCGGACTCTCGCCCACCCCCTTGGCGCCGATCGGGTGGTGCGGGCTTGGCGTCACCGTGTAGTCGGTCTCCCAGACCGGGGTCTCCACCGCGGTCGGCAGGAAGTAGTCCATCAGGCTGGCGCCCTGGATGTTTCCGATTTCGTCGAAGGTCAGCTCCTGGCCCAAGGCGATAGCGAAGGCCTCGGTCAGGCCGCCGTGCACCTGGCCCTCGATCACCATGGGGTTGATGCGCGTGCCGCAGTCGTCGAGCGCGTAGAACCGCCGCACCTTGACCTCGCCGGTCTC
>JAUVQB010000141.1 GCA_030598385.1 Alphaproteobacteria bacterium
ATGCGCTCGCCATCGACCCCCTGGATCACGAGAAGTGCCTGGGCCGAGCCAACGACAAGGGCTGGGATATCACCCAGATCCTCAACACCCACGAGCACGGCGACCACACCGGCGGCAACCGGGTTATGGTTGCGGCGACCGGGGCCACGCTGCTGGCCCACGCGAACGCCCGCGACAAGATCCCCGGCATCGACCGGGGCCTCGACGCCGGCGACGTGATCCAGGTCGGCAAGACCGTGGAGCTCGAGGCCCTCGACACCCCCGGCCATACCATGAGTCACGTCTGCCTGCTGTCCCATACCGACGAGCCGGCCCTGTTCTGCGGCGACACCCTGTTCAACGCCGGCGCCGGCAACTGCCACAGCGGCGGCCATCCGGTCGAGCTCTATCAGACTTTCACCGGCCAGCTCGCCGAGCTGCCGGACGAGACCCTCATCTATCCGGGCCACGATTACATCACCAACAACCTGCAATTCACCCTGGACCGGGAGCCCGATAACGCGCGGGCGGCCGAGCTGCTCGCCGAAATCGAAGAACAGGACCCGGACGCGGCCCTGGTCACCAGCCTGGCGCTCGAAAAGGAGGTCAACACCTTCTTCCGCCTGCACAACCCGAGCGTCATCGCCCAGTTGCGCGAGGCCTTCCCCGAGCTGCCGGCCGAGCCCGACGCCAAGTCCGTGTTCCTCAAGCTGCGAGAGCTTCGCAACTCTTGGTGACGGATGGCCGGCCGCTAGCCCATCTGGGCCGCCAGGCCCGTTCAGCGACAATGGCGTGGCGGCCCCGGAGCCGGCACCCGCGACGCGCATTAACCAGTCACAAAGGATTATTCGTTAATGACCATGAAGTCATGGACGAACGTTTGGAAACCTGGATCGCCGCCGAGCGGCTGATCGCCCAGTACGGGCCCGAGGCCGGCAGCGTCGCCGAGGAGCGGGCCCGCAGCCTGCGCCAGCAGGGCGACGGCGGCGGCGCCGACATGTGGGAGCTAATCTTCGGCTGCGTCCGTGAGCTGCAGGCCGGCCGGAGTATTCGCCCCCAGACCGTCAACCCGGTCTAGCTCCTACCCTTCCAACCGATCCCGATCCCGACTCGCGCTTCAGGCGATGTCCGGATAGCCGAGGGCCGTCGCTTCAGCCTCCATCTCGTCGATCACGTCGTAGGCCTCGAGCGGCAGAATCTCGAACCCCGTGAGGGAGAGCGCCCGGCGCGCCGCGGCCAAGTCCGGGTCCGCCGCGGCCGTCAACAGGCCGTCGCGCATGGCCGCCAGCTCGTCCTCACTGATACCAGCACGCGTGACATAGGGCAAACCGGGCGCCGCCGCGCCCCAGGCAAGCACACGCAGGCCCGCGACCGCCGCCGGCTCGGTACGGGCGGTGAGTGCATAGGTTATGCCGTCGACCGCCGCCAGGTCCGCGCGATTCTCGCGCACCGCCGCAAGGGAGGCTCCATGGCCGCCGCTCACCACGACTTCCGAGAACAACGGCCCGCTTTCGGCCATCGCGGCCAGCGGCGCCAAGGCATGGCGCAGGCAGTTGTAGCCCGACTGGGAGGTCCGTGAGTTGATGGCGACCCGGCGACCGCGCAGGTCGGCCAATCCCTCGGCCGGATCGCCGTCGCGCACCACGAAGACGCTGCGGTAGGCAGCGCCGTCGCAACCCTCGACGCCATAGGCCGGTGTCGCCACCACCTGCACCTGACCGCAGAGCGCGTGGGTCAGCGGATAGCCACAGGTCTGACTGATCAGCAAGCCCGGATGGCGCCACACTTCGTCGAGCCCAAGTTGGCGCTCCAGTTGCCGGGGCACCCCGTCGATACCGGCCGCCGTCAGAGCTCGGGCCAACCCAGCCCACCAGTCGTCGGTCGCCCGGCGCAGCGCCGGCAGGTCGTACATGGGCAAGCTGGCAATGGACATATCGCCTAACCTCCAAACAAGCGAAACTCAGCCGCGATAATGGCTGTCGTCGTCGCGCGGTAGATCGTCGGTGATCTCATAATAGTCGGACGCGTCATGGACGTAGACATGACGCGCGGTCTTCAGCCCGGTCGGCGTGTCGAGTGAGCCGGCCGCGATGGCAAGGCGGCCCTCGCCCTCCGGCTCCCAGAACAGGCTGGCACCGCAGGCGGAGCAGAATCCGCGCCGGGCGAGCTCAGAGGAAACGTACCATCTCAGTGTGGAGTCCTCGTGGAAGACGACGTCGGCGCGCGCCGCAGAGGTGTAAGCCGCGACATGGCCGTGGGTGCGCCGGCATTGGCCGCAGTGGCAGACGATGACATCGCGAATGGGGCCGCGCACGTCGAACCGCACGCCCTTGCAAAGGCAGGCGCCGGTCGCTCGCGTCTGCTGGTCGCTCATTGTCTGCTCTCCATCTGAATGCCCGAGCCCATCTCCTATAACGCCCGGCGCAGCTCGGCCAACTGGCCGATCACATCGGGCGGCTGCACGACAGCGGCGCGAATAAGATTGTCGAAGCGGTAGGTCAGTTCGCGAATGTGCTCGGTCGAGTTCAGCACAAGATACATGTCGCCGATATAGACCGCCGCGCGCAAGGGGCCGAAGATGGTCATGGGCACGCAGTAGGACTTGAGGCCATCGAACAGAAACCAACGCAGCGTCGGATAGAGTTCATCCAGGGTGTGGATCATGCGATCGATCTGATCGCGCCGATCCGTGTCGGGCAAGCCGGACCAGATGCCCTCGCCACGGGCGAAGCCCGCGAGCGACTGCACCGAACTGCAGACTTCCATATCGGTCTCGGGCCGGCGGCTGTACGCAAGGCGCCGTTCGGCTTCCTCGATGCGGACCTTCGGCATCCGGCTGTCCTGCATCTGGAACTCGTAGCGGATCACCGCCTCCGACTTTAAGAGATCGGGCAGCGAGCTGGGGACGTAGCGGATCTTGTAGCCCGCCGCCTCGCTATGCCAGCGCTTCAGCCGTTCGTCGGCCAGCGACGAGCCGCCCGCTTCGATCTCCAGCTCGAGCGCCTGGGGCAGCATGTCGGCCCCGAGCTGTCCTTCCTGGCTGAGGCCGAGCAACCAGTCGACGCTGACTTGCGCGTGCTCGGCGATGGCCGCGATGGTCTCGGCGCGCGGCAGGCGGACATGTTCGGGGCTCAGGAGCTGGGACAGGGTCGAACGGTCGTGGCCGATCTCGCCGGCAAACGCCGAGCGGCTGAGGCCGGAACGGTCGATGACTTCGCCCAGGCGCTCGCGGAAGACTTCGACGATTTCGCGCCTATCCACACCCACTTCCCCGCAAATTTGATGCATTAATACATCATCTGCCGTGTTATGTCACCATTCTTAGCAAATGGTTACGTGTTGCGACAAATTGTGCGCAGTTCCTCGTTGCGCCAGGGCCCGAAATACCCGCAAATGAATTGTTGTTTATGCGGTCTGCGCCGACGGCAGCTGTGCGGCGCGCTGCGTGGGGGATTTGAGGCGCAGAGAATGCTGGCGAATTTGACAACGGATGCTCGCGCGGCCAGCGCGGCGGGCGCGAGGATCGAGTGGCCGACGCTCGCTCTATTGGCCACTGTCTATTTGCTCTTCGGGGGGCTCACCTGGTGGCATGCCGTCCTGCCCTGGTGGCTGATCCTCCCTCTCGGCGGCTATCTGGTCTGCCTGCACGGCTCGCTGCAGCACGAAGCGGTGCACGGCCATCCCACACCCTGGCCGCTGGTCAACGAGGCCCTGGTGTTTCCGAGTCTGTGGCTGTGGATGTCGTTCCGGATCTATCGCGACAGCCACCTCGTCCACCACAACAACGAGATGCTGACCGATCCGAACGACGACCCCGAATCCTATTATGTGTCGCCGCAAGCCTGGGCCAGGATGGGACGCCTGCGCCGTAGTTTCCTGCTAGCCAATAACTCTTTCCTCGTCCGCCTGACCGTCGGTCCCCTGGTGGCGGTTTGGGCGCATTGGTCCGAGGAAATCCGCCGGCTCTGCCGCGGCGACCGGAGTCATCTCAAGTCCTGGGGACTGCACCTCATCGGCTGTCTCATCGCTCTTTACTGGGTCATCGGCGTCTGCCGGGTTCCCTTGGGCGAATACCTGCTGCTCTATGCCTATCCGGGCCTGGCCCTCACACTCATCCGCTCCTTCCTAGAGCATCAGGCGCGACCGGAGGCCAAGGAGCGCAGCGTGATCGTGGAAGCCGGCCCGGTCATGTCGCTCATGTTCCTCAACAACAATCTGCACGCGCTCCACCATGCCCATCCGGGCGTCGCCTGGTATCGCCTGCCCGCCCTCTACCGCGCCCGCCGGGACGAACTCTTGGCGCTGAACAGCGGGTATCGCTACGGCGGCTATTTGGAGATCGCGGGGCGTTACCTGGTCCGCCCCAAGGAACCGGTCCTGCATCCCTACAGCACCTGATCGGACCCGGCACCGTCAATCACGCATCGACGGCGCCGCCTTCCTCTTTGCGGCGGGTAACGAAAGCCTCGAGCTCCTCGGCGACCGCGGGCTCCAGCGGCGGGGCCTCGTACTGCGCGAGGATGTCCTTATAGAGCAAGTGCGCCCGCTCGGTGGCGGAGCGGCTGCCGTCTTCCTGCCAGGTCTCGAAGTTGCGCCAGTCGCTCAGCATCGGACTGTAGAAGGCGGACTCGTAGCGGGACAGGGTGTGCGCGGCGCCGAAGAAATGGCCGCCCGGCCCGACTTCGCGCACCGCGTCGAAGGCGAGGGTGTCCTCGTTCACCTCGAGGGGCTTCAGGAACTCCGCCATCATCTGCAGCAGTTCGGCGTCCATCACCATCTTCTCGAACGAGGCGCAGAGCCCGCCCTCCAGCCAGCCGGCGGCGTGCAGCACGATGTTGGCGTGGCCCATCACCGCGCCCCACAGCGACATCTCGGACTCGTAAGCCGCCTGGGCATCGGCGAGATTGGCGGCGTTGGCGTTCGACGAACGATAGGGCACCTTGTAGCGCCGGGCGAGCTGGCCGCTGACCAGGGCCGCGCGGGTGTACTCCGGTGTGCCGAAAGCCGGCGCGCCGCTCTTCATGTCGACGTTGGAGGTGAAGCCGCCATAGGCCACCGGCGCCCCCGGG
>JAUVQB010000446.1 GCA_030598385.1 Alphaproteobacteria bacterium
GCGCTCGAGCTGCGCGAGATGAAAGGAAAGCGTCGCCGGCGTCACCCGAAGCCGGTCCGCCACCTCGCCCGCGGGCAGGCCGCCGGGGCCTTCCTTGACCAGCAGGCGGAAAACCGCCAGGCGGGTCTCTTGGGCCAGCGCCGAAAGCGCCAAGACTGCCTGGTCCAAATCCATAATTTGATATTTAGACGATTATCAAAATAATAGCAATCCCGGTGGGATTCGAATGTGACAACTAAAAGGAGCGCCTATCGAGGGTCCGCCGAGCTGTTCCGCCGGGCTGTTCCGCCGGGCCGGGCAGCCGCTACCGACGATACCGGGCTGGCGGCCTGCGGCCGGCAGGAACGCCTCGGGCCGGTGCCCTAAATCGCCTTCCCATGGCGGTCTTGTCGGCGCAGGATAGGCCCCGCAAGCGAGCAAGGTGAACACCTGAAAGGATGAACGGAATGACGGGCGATCGTGTCGGTCGCAAGGTCGCGCAAGCGCTGGCGGCGGCGCTCCTAGCCGGTTTGGTTGTCAGCGGGAACGCCGTTGCCCAGGTGACGGACCAAGAGGCCAAGCGCCAGATCGAGGAGTCCTACGACGTTGAAGTGCTTGGGGTGCGCGAGGGCGAAATCGACGGGCGTGCGGTCTGGCTGGTCACGGTCATGTTGCCGCCGGGGGACTACAATACGGCGTTCATGGTGAGCAACCTGGCGATCGACCGCCAGACGGGCGATTTGGTCCCGTCCTTCCGCCACCGGGAAAGCGGCTACGACCTGCCGGGCGGCCTGCGCAGCGACAAATCTGGGCTGCGACCGGACGCCGTGCGCAGCCGGCCCTGGCGATAGCAGCCGTCCGACGGCCGTTTTCACGGCCTCGGTATCTCAACCGAACCGGACAGCCCCCCTGCCCCTGGCCGCGGTTTACCAATGGGACCTGGGATTGCAGCAAGGGGACTGCGGCGTGATAGTCTGACCGCGCATCGCCGGAATTTGTTCCAGATGGGAGGCCGCTAACAGACATGCAGCGACGGCTCGCCGCCATTCTCGCCGCCGACGTGGTCGCTTACAGCCGCCTCATGGACGAGGACGAGGCGGGCACCCTGGCTGCGCTCAAGGAACACCGCCGCGCGCTCATCGATCCGGCGATCGCCCGGCACAACGGCCGCTTGGTGAAGCTGATGGGCGACGGCGCCCTGGTGGAGTTCGCCAGCGTCGTCGACGCCATCGCCTGCGCCGCGGAAATCCAGGAGGCCATGGTCGGGCGCAACGCGGGCGTGGCCGAGGCGCGGCGGATCACCTTCCGCATCGGCATCAACCTAGGCGACGTGATCGTCGAGGGCGAGGACATCTATGGCGGCGGGGTGAACGTCGCCGCGCGCCTGGAGGGGCTCGCCGAGCCCGGCGGCATCTGCGTCTCCGGGACAGCCTACGATACCGCCCACGACAAGCTGGACCTCGCCTTCGAAAGCCTCGGCGAGCAGCAGGTGAAGAACATCGACCGGCCGGTTCGGACCTATCGGGTCGTGCTCGACGGCGGGTCGGGCGGGGGCGTCAGCGCCGCCGGTCCCTCGCCCACCCTGGCGCCCGCGCTCGAGCTGCCCGACAAGCCGTCGCTCGCGGTGCTGCCCTTCGCCAACATGAGCGCCGAGCCCGATCAGGATTTCTTCGCCGACGGCATCAGCGAGGACATCATCACCGAGCTTTCCAAGTTTCACACGCTGTTCGTGATAGCGCGCAACTCCTCCTTCGCCTTCAAGGGCCAGTCGGTCGACGTGAAGGAGGTGAGCGCCAAGCTCGGCGTGCGCTATATCGTGGAGGGCAGCGTGCGGCGCGCCGGCTCGCGCGTGCGGATCACCGCCCAGCTCATCGACGCGGTCGACGACAGCCACATCTGGGCGGAACGCTACGACCGCGACCTCGAAGAC
>JAUVQB010000334.1 GCA_030598385.1 Alphaproteobacteria bacterium
AGGCCTTCGCCAAGATCGTGCTCGGTGTGCTGGAGCGCTACGCGCCGAAGCTCGGGTCCCGGATCGTCGCCAGCGAACTTCTGACCCCCTTCGATATCGAGCGGCAGTTCCGCATGACCGGCGGCCCTTGGCACCACGGCGAGCTGGCGTTCGACCAGATGCTGATGCTGCGGCCGGTGCCGGGGGCGGCGCAATACGCGGCACCCCTCGACGGGCTCTACCTCTGCGGCGCCGGATCCCACCCCGGCGGCGGGGTGATGGGCGCGGCCGGCCTCAACGCCGCCAACCAGGTGATTCAAAGGGAGGCGGCGGCATGACCGAGCTGACCCACTACAAGACCCCCCTCAAGCCGACGCCGTTCCACACGCGCACGGCGGCGCTGTGCCACAACAACGATTGGGGCCGTTGGGCCGGCTTCAACGTGGCCGACAGTTACGGCGAGGTCGAATTGGAATACTTCGCCGTGCGCAACACGGCCACCTTGTTCGACCTCTCGCCGATGATGAAATACCGCATCGCCGGCCCCGACGCCGAGCGCTATCTGAACCGGCTCTTGACCCGCGACGTGCGCAAGCTGAAGCCCGGCCGCGTCACCTATTCGATCTGGTGCGACGATGCGGGCCATGTGCTCGACGACGGGACCCTGTTCCGCTTCGCCGAGCAGGAGTTCCGCCTGTGCAGCCAGGAACGCCAGCTGGTCTGGTTGACGGACTCGGCGGTCGGTTTCGACGTGGAGATCGCGGACGTCACCGAAGAGATCGCCGCCCTCGCCTTGCAGGGGCCGACCAGCGCCGCCATCCTGAGGCGCATGGGCATCGCCGGGATCGACGACCTCAAGCCCTTTGCCATGATCGAGGTGCCCCTGAAGGACGGCCGCCTCACCATTTCGCGCACCGGCTTCACCGGCGACCTGGGCTACGAGCTATGGATCGATCCGGCCTTCGCCGAAACCCTGTGGGACGAACTGATGGCGGCCGGCAAGCTGCACGGCCTCAGGCCCATCGGCTCTCACGCCCTCGACCTGGTGCGCATCGAAGCGGGCTTCATCGCCACCAACGCCGACTACATGGCGGCCGACCAGATCATCCGGCGGACCCGCGGGCGCTCGCCCTTCGAGTTGGGCCTCGGCTGGCTGGTCGATTTCGAGAAGGGCCACTTCACCGGCCGGCGCGCCCTCCTGGCCGAGCGCGGCAAAGGCTCGCGCTATTGCCTGGTCGGCCTGGACATCGAGGGCAATAAGCCCGCCGGCGGCGCCCTCGTCTATCACAACAAGAAAACCGAGGCGGGTCACATCACCTCCGCCGTCTGGTCGCCCACCTGCAAGCGGAACCTGGCGCTGGCCTTCTTGAAGGCACCTTACGGAAGCGAGATCACCGGCGACTTCTGGGTCGAGATCTACGTGCTGAAGGAACTCATGTGGGACAAGCAGATGGTGCGCGCCCGGATCACCGAGCGGCCGTTCTTCAATCCCGACCGCCGCCGCGCCACGCCGCCGTACGATTTTTAGGACGCGGGGGGGTCCCTCATGGCGCACCGTCTCGATCCCCTCTTGCGGCCGAAATCGCTCGCCGTGGTGGGCGCCAGCCGGCGTCCCGGCAGCGTCGGTCACACGCTGATCCGGCACCTGATCCAGGGCGGCTTTGCCGGAGCGGTCTATCCGGTCAACCCGAAGTACGAGGATATCGAGGGGCTCGCCTGCACCGGCGCGCTCGCCGAGCTGCCGGAACCGCCGGAGCAGGTGGTCCTGGCGGTGGCGGACGCGCGTCTGGATGCGGAATTCGAGGCGGCGATCGCAGCGGGTGCCCGCGCCGTCACCGTCGTTTCCCAGCTTGTGCTGGCGGAGGACGGCGATCCGCCGTTGCGCGAACGCATCCGCCGGCGCGCCGAGGAGGCCGGCGTGGTCCTCTGTGGCGGCAACAGCAACGGGCTCTACAACTTCGACCACGGGCTCTGGCTCTGCGGCTTCGAGACCCGCGCCGATCACCGGCCCGGTAACGTGACCCTGATCACCCATTCCGGTTCGGTGTTCAACGCTCTGGTCGATTGCGAGGCGCGCATCGACTACAACATCGCGGTTTCCTCCGGCCAGGAACTGAACGTCACCCTGGCCGAGGTCATGGATTTTGCCCTCGAGCAGCCTTCGACCCGGGTGGTCGGCCTGTTCATGGAAACCGCGAGAGAACCCGAGCGCTTCCTCGCGGCGCTCGCCAAGGCACGCGCCAAGGCCATTCCCGTCATCGCCCTCAAGGTCGGCAGCAGCAAGACCGGCGCGGCCATGGCGGAAAGCCACAGCGGCGCGCTGGTCGGAAACGACGGGGCCTATCAGGCCCTGTTCGAGCATTACGGCGTGGTCCGGGTCGCGAGCCTCGACGAGATGGCGGCGAGCCTCATGCTGTTCGCCCAGCCCAGTTTATCGGGACCGGTGGGGCCGGGCGGGCTCGCCACGATCCACGATTCCGGCGGCGAGCGCGCGCTGATCCTGGATCTCGCCGAACCGCTGGGCGTGCCCTTCGCCGAGCTGCAGCCGGAGACCGTCGCGCGGCTCGAGGCGGCCCTCGACCCCGGCCTGCCGGCGGTCAATCCGCTCGACGCCTGGGGCACCGGCGCCGACTACCGGGGCGTCTTTACGGCTTGCCTGAGCGCCATGATGGTGGACCCGGGCACGGCCGTCGGCGCGGTGGTCGCCGACCGCGGCCCCGACGGCAAGATCTTCCCGGAGTACCCCCATTTCGCCCGCGCCGCGGCAGAGGCCAGCGGCAAGCCGGTCATGCTGGTCTCCAACCATC
>JAUVQB010000064.1 GCA_030598385.1 Alphaproteobacteria bacterium
CAGTGGACTGGCCGTCGAACTCACGGGCGGCAATCCTCACCAGCTCACTCTGATCGACACGGTCGCAAGCCACCACGAACATTGTGCGCCGCCGCCGCCGGGGGCGACCCCTTTGGTCTCTCTCGTGAACACTCTGGGTCATGCCACCATAGAGATCCTCAAGGAAGCCCGCGACCTGATCAACTTCCTCGGCCTCACGGTCATCGTCCTCCTGCGCTCCCTGGTCCGGCCGCGGACGATTCGGACCCATGCCCTGTTCACCCACATGGAGCAAGCCGGGCTCCATGCCCTGCCGATCGTCGGCCTGATCTCTTTTTTGATCGGCGTGGTGCTGGCTTACCAGGGCGCCGATCAGCTGCAGAAGTTCGGCGCCGAGATCTTCACCGTGAACCTCGTCGGGGTCGGCGTCCTGCGCGAGATGGCGATCCTGTTGACGGCAATCATCGTGGCTGGACGCTCCGGCTCGGCCTTCACGGCCCAGATCGGCACCATGAAGGTCAACGAGGAAATCGACGCCATGCGCACCATCGGCCTCGACCCCATGGAGGTTTTGGTGCTGCCGCGGGTGGTGGCGCTGGTTCTGGTGCTGCCGCTGCTCACCTTCTATGCCGACATCATGGGTTTGCTCGGCGGCGCGGTGATGGCCAATTGGGCGCTCGACATCTCGTTTTTCCAGTTCGCCCGGCAATTCAACGTGGGGGTGCCGGTCTGGTCGTTCTGGGTCGGCATCATCAAGGCGCCGGTCTTCGCTTTCATCATCGCCGTCATCGGCTGCTATGAAGGCTTCAAGGTGTCGATCAGCGCCGAATCCGTCGGCCAGCGGACCACCGCCGCCGTGGTCGAGGCGATCTTCCTGGTGATCGTGCTGGACGCCCTCTTCTCCATCATCTTTTCCATACTGGGCATCTGATGCAGACGGCCCCCGACCAGACGGCCCCCGACGGTCGGATACGCGCGGCGCCAGTTATCGAAGTGCGCGGCCTGCGCACCCAGTTCGGCCCGCAGGTCATCCACGACGGCCTCGATTTCCTGGTCGAACCCGGCGAGATCATGGGCGTGGTCGGCGGTTCGGGTTCGGGCAAATCGGTCCTGCTGCGGACCATCATCGGCCTGATCAGGCCGGCCGCCGGGCGGATCACCGTGCTGGGTCGGGACACCGGGCGCCTCGCCGCGGCAGAGGCTCGGGCCATGCAGCGGCGCTGGGGCGTCTTGTTCCAGGACGGCGCCCTCTTCTCCTCGCTGACGGTCGAGCAGAACATCGAAGTGCCCCTCAAGGAACACACCCGCCTGAGGCCGCAACTGCGCCGGCAGATCGCCGGCCTCAAAATCGGCCTGGTCGGCCTGCCGCCGGACTCGGCCAACAAGTACCCGGCCCAGCTTTCGGGCGGCATGCGCAAGCGCGCCGGGCTGGCCCGCGCCCTGGCGCTCGACCCCGAGATTCTGTTCTTGGACGAACCGACCGCCGGCCTCGATCCCATCGGGGCCAACAAGTTCGACGAGCTTGTCCAGGAGCTGTCCCGGGCGCTCGGACTCACGCTGGTCATGGTGACCCATGACCTTAACAGCCTACATGCCATCTGCCACCGGATTTCGGTGCTGATCGACAAACGTGTTAAGGTCGGCACCATCGATGAGCTGATGCGGTTGCCCGATTCCTGGATCCAGGAATATTTCCGGGGTCCACGCGGGCGGGCGGCGCTGGCCAGCGACGAGCGGCGCTCCCAAGACAGGGGCGATCAGCCGGGGGGCATTGGGGATTCGGAGGCGGGCCCTTTGAACGCAGGCGGGGAGAGGGAGGACGCCTGATCCATGGAGACGCGCGCCAACTATGTCCTGGTCGGTAGTTTCGTCCTTTTGCTCCTGGCCGGCCTTGCGGCTTTCGTGCTGTGGTTTGCCAAACTGCAGTTCGATACGGAGTTCGCGCGCTACGATGTCCACTTTACCGGCACTGTCACGGGCCTCAACGAGGGCAGCCCGGTGCGCTTTAGCGGCGTGCGCGTCGGCGAGGCCATCGAAGTCCGGCTTGATCCCGACGCCCCCAGCCAAGTCATCGTGACCATCGAGGTCGACGCCGCCACGCCGGTCCGTCAGGACACCCGCGCCAGCCTCGAGATCGAAGGGCTGACCGGCGCCCGCTATGTTCTGTTGAAGGGCGGTTCTCCCGACTCCGAACCGATCGCTCCGGAACCGGGCCAGAAGCACGCCATGATCCCCTCCGAGACCTCCGGCCTGCAACAGGTGCTCGAAGGCGCGCCGGAGCTGCTGGCCAGCGCCAACATCCTGATGGCCCAGGCCACCGCGTTCCTCAGCGCGGAAAACCGAGTCAACCTCGAGGCCACGCTCGCGAACCTCAGCGCGCTGACCGGCGTTCTGGCCGAACGCGGTGACGACATCGGCCTGTTGATCGATCAGACCGGCGAGACCATGGCCTCGCTCAATCGCACCGCAGCCACCTTCGAGTTGCTGATCGCTCAGGTCCGCGAAGATAGCCGCCGGCTCGCCGACCGCGCCGACGACGCCGTCACGGCCGTGGAACAACTGACCGCATCCCTCGAACACTCAGTTGGCAGCAGCGCCGCGGCCCTCCAGGATCTGCTGGACGAGATGCGCGCCTCGGCCGAAGCCTTCACCGAGATGACGGGCGAAATCCAGGCCATGGTTGCGGAAAACCGCGAGCCCTTCCGCGACTTCACCGTCGGCGGTCTTTACGAGCTCAACACGCTGTTGATCGAAGCCCGCGCGCTCCTGACCGGGCTCAACAGGGTGACCACCGAAGTGGAGCGCGACCCCGCCCGGTTCCTATTCGGAGATCAACAGACAGGCTATGAAGCAGGAAAGCCTTAACGCCTCGCGACGCCGCGCGCTGATCGCCTCGGCCCTGATGCTGCCGCTCGCGCTGACACTGGCAGGCTGCGAGTTGGCGGTGCCCGGTCAGGGCCCGCCGCCCGCGCTCTATCGGCTGACGCCGAAAAGCACCTTCAGCGAGGGCCTGCCCGTCGTCGATTGGCAATTGGTCCTGGAGGCCCCGGTCGCGGATGCCGGCCTCAACACCACCCGCGTGGCCTTGCAGATGTCCCCGACGCAGCTGGAATATTATGCCCTCGCGAGCTGGACGGACCGGGCGCCCTTGATGGTTCAGACCCTGATGGTCGAATCCTTCGAGAATTCCAGGTACATCGTGGCGGTCGGGCGAGAATCGGTGGGTCTGCGCGCCGATTACATCCTCAAGTCGGAGCTGCGCGAGTTTCAAGCCGAATACTTCCACGGCGCCCTGCCCAGCGTGCGGGTCGCCATCAATGCCAAACTGGTGAAATTGCCGCGGCGGACCATCATCGGCTCCGAAAGCTTCGAGGCCGTAGCCCCGGCCAAGGCGGACACCTTGAGCGACATCATAACCGCCTATGACGAGGCCCTCGGGAGTGTTCTGAAAGATTTGGTGGAATGGACACTGACAACAGGCCAAGATGCCTTCAGCGACGGTTAGAACGGATTCGGGCCAAAATCGGCGGCTTGCCTGATATGGCCGAGCCGTTGCAAAATCATGACTACGGCATCGAGGCAATTAAGACCAGACCAGCAGCACCAAAGGACGCCGCCTCATGAGCGAAATTTCGGACCTCAAACAGCGCGTGGACGCGGTCGGCGAGAAATTCGGCCGGCTAGCCGAGCAGGAAAGCAGCTATGGAGAACGGCTGACCGGCCTCCTCAGCTCCGTGGAAGAAGGCTTCGCCCGTAGCCAGCGGGAAACCAAGAAACTCAAGAGTGACCTCGAGGGCTCCCAAGACGAAGTCAAGAAACTGACCGGCCAGATCGATGCCGCCACGCTAGCGGCGCAGCAGCGCAACAGTGAGCTCGACGGCGTCAAAGAGGAACGGGAGAAGCTCTCGGGTGAGCTCGACGGCGTCAAAGAGGAGCGGGAGAAACTTTTCGGCGAGCTGGCCGGCGCCAGGGACGAAAGCAAGCAATTACGCGGCATGCTGCAGACCTTGCTAGAGGCTGTCGAGGTCGGCGGAAACCTCGACATTGGCGAGGCCATGCGCAACCTCGAGTCCCGTATCGACCGGATTGTCATCTCCACCAACGGCGGCCTCGACGCCGAGCCGGCGGCCGCCCCTAAAGAACCCGCGGTCGCGCCTGAAAAGCCGGCGATCGGGGACCCGGAGGCCGACACACCGGAGCCGGTTGAGGCGGAGCCGGCCGAGACGAAGGTCAGCGAGGCCGAGGCCGAGAGCACGGAAGACAACGCCTTGGTGCTCACGTCCGGCACGGAACCGGCGGCCGAACCCGAGCCTGCGGCCCCCGCGGAGACGGACCAGGATGGGGCTGTCGCCGCCAGCGCGACAGAGCCGCAAACGCCAGCCGAGCCCGAGGAACCAAAAGAAGCAAAGAAGACCGACGCGCCGGACGACGAGGCGGCCGAACCGCCCAGCGATGACGACCTTTCGGCCGTAAACAAAATCATCCAGCGTATTAGCCTCTTGACCGGTGAATTCGTCGAGCCGTCGGAAAATAAACCGAGCGCAGCCGAGGACAAGCCTATCCCGTCTCTGAAGGTCGGCAACGGTGCGGACGACGCCCCCGAGGCCGGGGCGCGCAAAGGCAAGGCCTCGTCCAAGGGCGAATCCGCCGCCAAGACCACTTAGGGCGGCCCGCGCCCGCCGATCCAGACCAACTCCAGGGCGTGAGCCAAGCTCTCTGCATCGAGATCGCGCCCGAGTCGCAGCAAATGGGCCGGGCAACGCGTGCAGTCGCTGCTGCCGAAACCGGCGAGCGGCACCTCGGCGCCCGGTTGCCGGCCAAGGCCTTCGACAAGCGCGCATTCCTGGCCGCCGGGCGCCAGCCCAAGGGCGAAGATCCGGCCGGCCGCGGTCAAATGATCGACGTGCCAATGCACGGCCTTCTCGCGTTTCAGGTGACGGCGCAGCCGGGACCTCAGGCCGCCGGGGCCATAGGCACTGCCGCAGTAGGCGTAACGGCCCGCCTCGAGGGTTCGAGCGCCGAGCGAGGTTGCCCGTAGCGACAGCGTCTTCTCTAGCTCGATGAAGAGCACATAGGCGCCGGGCGCCGCGGTGAGGCCGGTCTCGCCCATGGCCGCCGCCGTCCCTTAGCGGAAGCGGTCGAGCCGGTCGAGCCAGGCGCCGGTCAGCAAATGCCACGAGACGCCGACCTGACGCAGCCCATGGAGCGGTATTGGGCGCAGCTCCTCGACTTCCATGTCCGGGTCTTCGCCAAGAACGGCCAGCGCCAGCTGCTTGCCCATCATGGTGGCCATGGCGACGCCGCGTCCGTTATAGCCGAGGCCGGCGAAGGCGCCGGGCGCCAGGCGTATGAGCCGCGGCGTGTGCTCCCTGGTCACGGCGACGTAGCCGCCCCAGCTGAAGTCCCAACGGATGTCGGCCAACTGCGGATAGAGTCGGCGCGCCTCCGCCTTCAAGTGCCTTATCGGCCGCCGACCGTCATGGTCGACGCTGTCGAACAGCTTGCCGCGCCCGCCGAACACGAAGCGGTCGTCCCGATCCATGCGGAAGTAGAACAGCACCCGCCGGGTCTCGGAGACCGCGTGGCGCCCCGGCAGGATGCTACGCGCCAGGTTTTGACCGAGCGGCCGGCTGGCGACGATGAAGCTGGGCACCGGGACGACCGTCTCCTTCAGGCCGGGCCAGAGGTCGTCGGTATAGCCGTTGGTCCCGAACACCAGCTGTTCCGCCGAGACCTGGCCCTCGGGCGTCGTGATCCGCCAGCCGGCCCCATGCCGCGCCACCCCGGTCGCCGGCGACCCGCCATGCAGCTCGGCGCCCAGCCCCGCCGCTGCCTTGGCCAGGCCGCGGGCATAGCTGAGCGGCTGGAGATTGCCGCCGCGCGCGTCCCTCATACCGCCATCGTATTTGTCCGTGCCGATCAAGGCCGCGAGCGCGTTACGGTCCAGCAGCTCGATCTCCGCGCCGTAGGCGGACCACTCCCGGGCCCAGTTCTCCTGCTTCTTCCGGCCGTGGCCGCCATAGGCCGCTTGTAGGAAGCCGGGGCGCAGCGCGTCGCAGGTGATCTCGAAGCGCTCGATCAGCTCGAACACCAGATCGCAGGTCCCATGGGCCATGCGCGCCACCCGCTCGCCGCGCTCAGCGCCGTAGCGCGCCTTGATCTCCGAGGGCAGCACCTTCCAGCCGGGGTTGACCTGGCCGCCGTTGCGCCCCGAAGCGCCCCAGCCCGGCTCGGCCGTCTCCAATAGGACGACCCGCTTGCCCGCCTCGGCCAAATGGAGCGCCGCCGAGAGGCCGGTGAAGCCGCCGCCGATGACGGCGACATCCGCCTCCGCCGGGCCGACGAGCCGGGGCGCGGGCGGGCCGGGCTCCGCCGTCGCGGCCCACAGGCTGGGCGGCAGGTCGGGGGATGTCTGTGGCGCCATGGCGAGAGCCTCTGGGATTGTCTTAGGCCGGCTTCACTTCTAACCGACCCGGCGCGAACCCGCGAGGTTCTGTTGGAGAAATCTTCACCTCGCCTTGGGAGCATGGCGGCCAGGGTCGCCAAGCCCCCCTGTCCACGAAATATCGCGAGCAAGAACAGGCCCAAGTGAGCGAGGCGCTGACCCGCGAGGCCATCGACGCCGAGGAAGCCAGGTGGCTTATCGCCCAGTTGGACAAGACCGACGGCTTCAGCGACGGCGATTGGAAAGAGGCCGAGCGGCTCTCCGCTGTCTCTCTTGAGTCTCCAGCGCGGGCGGCCTCTACGCCAGGCTGCGGGCGCTTTCTCTTGGGGGACCCCGACTCCGCGCGGGCCAAAGATGGCAGGAAGGGCGGGCCTGGCAAAGAGCCTCGGAGCGGGACGCCGGCCGGGATCAGTCCACCGGTGGCGCGGGCGCGCCCGGCGCCCCCGATTCTCCTGGCGCCGCCGGCGCGAGGCCGACCTGCCCCTTTTCCCCCGCCCCGATGTCGAGGAACCCACCGGATTGCCGCGCCCACAGCCTGGCGTAGAGGCCGCCCGCCGCGAGGAGTTCCTCGTGGGTGCCCTGCTCGGCGATCTGGCCGCGGTCCATCACGATCAGGCGGTCCATCTCGGCGATGGTCGACAGCCGGTGGGCGATGGCGATGACGGTCTTGCCGTCCATGAGCTCGCTCAGCGAATCCTGGATCGCGGCTTCGACCTCGGAATCGAGCGCCGAGGTTGCCTCGTCCAAGACCAGGATCGGCGCGTCCTTCAAAATCACCCGGGCAATGGCGATGCGTTGGCGCTGCCCGCCCGACAGCTTGACCCCGCGCTCGCCGACATGGGCGTCCAAGCCTCTCCCGTGGCCGCGGTCGGCCAGGTCCGGCATGAAACCGTCGGCCTTCGCCGCCCTTACGGCCGCCAGGATCTCGGCCTCG
>JAUVQB010000226.1 GCA_030598385.1 Alphaproteobacteria bacterium
GCCCTTCGACCCCTACAAGGTCGAGACCATGACGCCCGAGATGGAGCGCTATTACATGGCCTCCCAGTGGCGCATCATGTGGTGGAAGTTCCGCCGCCACCGGCTGGCGGTGATCGCCGGTGCAATCCTGTTGGTGATGTACGCCTCGATTCTGATCTGCGAGTTTCTGGCGCCCTACCATCTGGCATCGCGGCACATCGATTCCATTTACGCCCCGCCCCAGACCGTGCACCTGTTTCACGAGGGCGAGTTCGTCGGGCCCTTCGTCTACGCCCTCGGTTACAAGCTCAACATGGAGAACCTGCGCCGGGAATATACGCCGGACCTGGAGAACCGACAGCGGCTGCAATTTTTCTGCTCTGGCGAGGCTTACAGTATGTGGGGCCTGTTCGAGAGCCGGCTGCACTTCGTATGCGCGGCCGAGGGGGGCACTTTCTTCCTGCTGGGCACCGACCGCCTGGGCCGCGACCTCTTGAGCCGGATCATTTACGGAGCCCGTATCTCGCTGACCATCGGTCTATTCGGCATCACCCTCAGCTTCCTTTTGGGCATCATCATCGGGGGCGTGGCCGGCTATTACGGCGGCTGGATCGACAATCTGATCCAGCGCTTCATCGAGGTGGTCCGCTCGTTTCCGGAGATTCCCTTGTGGATGTCGCTCTCGGCGATCCTACCGGTGACCTGGCCGCCGCTCTGGATCTACTTCGGGATCACCATCATCCTCGGGCTGCTCGACTGGCCGGGGTTGGCGCGCGCCGTGCGCTCGAAACTGCTGTCGCTGCGCGAGGAGGACTTCTGCACCGCCGCTCAGCTCATGGGGGCCTCGCCCGCGCGCATCATTGGGCGCCACCTGCTGCCCAGTTTCGCCAGCCACTTGATCGCCTCCGCGACGCTCTCGATCCCAGCCATGATCCTGGGCGAAACGGCGCTTTCCTTCCTCGGGCTCGGCCTCAGGCCGCCGATGACCTCCTGGGGGGTGCTCCTGGCCGAGGCGCAGAACATCAATGTGGTCGTGCTCTATCCCTGGCTGATGCTGCCGGTCATTCCGGTGATCATCGTCGTGCTAGCGTTCAACTTCCTTGGCGACGGCTTGCGTGACGCCGCCGACCCGTACAAATGACCCCCGGGCCGGGCCGCAGATAGAGCCCCAACCAACGTCGCGTCGGATCCTCACGCGCCGATCACCACAACGTCCATCGGCCGGGCGGTTCCGGCAATCTCGATGCCGGCATGCCGCGGCCGTTCCTCGGGCGGCTGATAGCCCTGTTGCAGCGCCAGCTCGTAACTCGCCGCGTCACAAATAGCCATTACGCCGAGGTCTTTGTTCGCCTTTTCCAGCTTGGCCGAGAGATTCACCGCATCGCCGATCACCGTATATTCCAGGCGGGTTTCATCTCCGACCGCGCCGAACAGGATACGCCCCGTGGCCACCGCCCCGTTGACGGCGGGGCTGGGCTGCCCCTCGGCAACGCGCTCTTTCTGCCAGTCGCGCGCCTCTCGGAGCGCCTCCTCCAGGGCGGCGAGCGCGTCGGCGGCATAGGTCTCCGACGGCACGGTCGCCCCGAAGGTCGCCATGATGCCGTCGCCGAGGAACTTGTCGATGGTTCCGCCATGCTTCTGGATGACCGGGACCATGCGCGCCTGATACTCGGCCAGCAAGCCGATCACCTCGTCGGTGCTGGCCTGACCGACCAATTTGGTGAAGCCGCGCATGTCCAGGTTCAGGATCGCGGCGTCCCGCATTTCACCCGTCCCAGCGCGGATTTCCTGCTCGGCGCCCTTGATTCTGGCGGCGATCTCGGGATCGAAGAAGCGCGACAGCTCGCGCGCCGCCGTCTGCTCGGTCACCGCCCGCACCAGGAGGCCCTTGGCCCGCTGCAGGGCCACGGCGATGATGCCGGTCACCAAGAGGATCGAGATCATCTTGTCGAACTCGGCGCCCAGAAGGATGGCGTTGGAGGTCATGTAGGTGACGTAGTTGCGCGTGATCATGGTATCGGTGGGATCGATGGCCACGACATAGATGATCATGACGCCCCAACCGGCGGCCGCGACGATGCCGGCCAGCAGCACGAAGCGGGCTTCGAACCTGAGCGCGCGCAGGGCGATGAATATGAAGACGTAGAGAAGCGTCGGCGCCTTCAGGTAGAACGATGCGGGCTGCTGATACTGCAGGTGAAAGCTCCAGATCAGCACCATCAGCAGCGTCATGTCGAACACCACCGAAATGGCGAGCGACCAGGCCGGAAGCCGGCGCTTATGGGCCCATAGCAGCCGGCCCAGAGTCAACAAGAGATAGGTCGCCAGCGCCCAGGGCACCGGCGCGAAGTCGGCGTCTTCCGCGAAGGTCTTTGGGGACACCAGATAGAGCGTTCCCAAAATCACGACGACGGCGAGCTGAAACCATCCGATCAGGATCTCGCTTTTGTCTTGCTGGGCGCGGATCTGTTCGCGCACCCGCGTCGGCAGGCCGCCCGCCTCCTCGTTCGCCCAAAGACCCTTCCAGCTTTCGACCAGGCTTGTCATGCCAGCTCGTCCTCCTGCCGTGGGCGACGGCCGCTCGCCGCCGCCCCAATTTACACTCGCGTCGTTAAGTATCGGCGCCGACCCGCGGCACGCTGCCGGCCAACCTTCGCGTGCGATGCCGTGGGCTCGCGGCGCGAGACGCCAAAGGCCGCCTAGGAACTCGGGCTGGATCCGATCGAAACACAATCGCCCGAGATAATAGGGGCTCTCAACTCAATTGCGCGGCATTTCCTCGTGAGGTCTCCGTGAGCATCGGAAAACTCCCGGCCCCTCAGGGGTCGCCGAAGAGGCTAAGGGGCCGCCTTCCTCAACCAAAGGCTCGACTCGAAGGCGCCGGCACCGAGGGGTAGGCGGCCGGCCGCGCATTCCGCCACGTCCGAGGCCATGCGGGTTGCCACATAATGACTGGCGAACAGGATTTCCCAACCGGGTCCCAGGATCATCTGGAGGACGGCCAACTGCTCGCTGTAACCGCGCCAGTCCCACTCCGCCGGATAGTCGTCGGGCAAGAACACGTCATGGATATGCACCAGGACACCGGGCGGCAGCGCGGGCAGAACCCGGCCGTAGAGGTAGTCCGCGTCGCTGCCCGGCATGAGGATGTGGCTGGAATCGATCATCAGAAAATCGCCGGCCTCGAGCGCCAGAAACGGCCGGTCTCCGGTCTCCGGAACCGCCGCGCGAACCAGCTCGACATCGAGCCGCGAGAGATCCGCGCGCGGCGCCGGGTCGATCGCCGTGATCCGGCACGCGAGGCCCTCGTCGGCCACCGCGCGGGCCAGGAAGCGGGTCGAGTGGCCCGATCCCACCTCGACGATCCGCCCGGGGCGCTCCCGGCGCACCAGGGTATAGGCGGCGGCCGCATCCAGCCGGGGAAACCAGTCCTGGGCCCATCGCGGCGCTGGAGGCGGCTCCTCTCCAATGGCGTCGAGCGCCGTCTGATAGCGGTTCATGCTCTCCAGAAGCGCACTAAATTGGGCTTCGGCGCCCGCAAGCCGCGCCTCGGCGGCCGGATAGGCGGTGCGCGCGCCAGGTCCCGGCAGACGGCCGGCATAGCGATAGGGAATGAAGAATCCGCGCTTGGCCAGGTTCAGAACCGTGACCAAACCGAACCAGACGCGCCGCCGTCGCGC
>JAUVQB010000144.1 GCA_030598385.1 Alphaproteobacteria bacterium
CCGTGCAAGGAAGGTGAGGAGTTCGGTGCGCTGGCCTTCATGGAACTGCTTGGCGCGCCGCGAACCCAAAGCCAGCAGGGCCGGCGGGGTCTTGCGGCTGACCTGCAGCCGGATCAGGGCCTGCGACGATACCAAGCTGGCCGCCGCGCCAAACAGGGCCGTCTGGCCATCGGTTCGGTCGACCAGCGTGACCGTGCGGCCCCGCCCGATCAACTCGTCGACGGTTCCCGGTTCGAGCTGCACCAGCCCATCCAGGCGCACGGGCGGCAATTCGTTGGCACCCTGTTCCACGCCCAGGGCCACGGCGTCGAGATCGAGGATTACGGCCAGGTCGGTGGCCACCAACTCGATCAATTGTTCGAAAGAGCGGGCTGAAAGGAGGGCAAGAACCGCCCGGTTCACCCGTGCCTGTATGGTCAGGTTGGCCCGGCCGATCACGATGAGTTTGTCATGGGCGTAACGAGCCTCCGCCAATTGCTGGCGCAGGCGCTCGACCAGGAAGTGTTGCAGGTTGACGACACCGTCGCCGTTCTCAGGCGACGGCGCACTCAAGGAATCCAAAAGATCCGAGTGCTCGGCGAAGAATTCTGGGTGTTGTTCCAGAAATGCCGCGACCTCGCCCGCGGTCAACGGGTCGCCGACCCGGGCCAGCGCCTGGCCCGGCCGACCTCGCGCCCGTTCAGGCACGGCGTCGCTCTGGCGCCCGGTCATCGGAGTCGCCTGCGACCGGTTGTTTCAGAATCGACTGGCCGGTCTTGGCCCAGTCGTTCAGGAAGGCGTCCAGGCCCCGGTCGGTCAGTGGGTGTTTGAACATGGCGCGCAGCACGCCGGGCGGAATGGTCGCGACGTGGGCGCCCATCTTGGCCGCTTCGACCACGTGGATCGGGTGGCGCACCGAGGCCACCAGCACCTCGGTCGTGATCTCCGGATAGGCGTTGTAGATCTCCATGATTTCGGAGATCAAGCCCAAGCCGTCGATGGCGATGTCGTCGAGGCGGCCGACGAAGGGCGACACGAAGGCCGCGCCGGCCTTGGCTGCCAACAAGGCTTGAGCCGGCGAGAAGCATAGCGTCACGTTGACCTGGATGCCGTCGTCGGTGAGCGCGCGGCAGGCTTTCAGGCCGTCCGGCGTCAAGGGCGCCTTGACGGCGATATTGTCGGCCACCTTGGCGAGCCGCCGGCCCTCCGTCACCATGGTGGCATGGTCCAGTGCGGTGACCTCGGCGCTGACCGGCCCCGGCACGATATCGCAGATTTCCTTGAGCACCTCTATGAAGTCCCGGCCGGTCTTTGCGACCAGTGAGGGGTTGGTGGTGACGCCGTCCAACAGCCCGGTCGAGGCCAGATCCTTGATCTCCGCCACATCCGCTGTATCGACAAAGAACTTCATTCCTGATCTACCCTCATAACCTCGCCTCAGCACGCGCCCAAGCAATCTGCCACGGGCCAAGACGCTGGGCGCTCGCTTGCCGGTCGATTAGAGTGTAGCCGATGCCTGATCGCCATGCCAGCGCCGCCCGACAGGTGCGAAAACCCGCGCTCCGCCCCGATTCCAGCAACGCGCGGGCGAACCAGGCCTCGAAACCGGCAAAGTCGCGGGTTTCCGTGCTTTTGCCGCTGCCGCTCGACCGCGCTTACGACTATCTCGTCCCGCCCGAGCTGGCTCTGGCGCCCGGCGATTTCGTGCGGGTGCCCCTGGGCAGTCGCGAGCTGCTCGGTGTGGTATGGGAAACGGGGCGCGACTCGGGCGAGATCCCGCCGGAGCGGCTCAAGCCGGTGGCGGCACTCTGCGAGGTCCCGCCCCTGCCGGGGGTTCAACGGCGCTTCATCGAATGGCTGGCCGACTACTCCATGGTGCCGTGGGGCGCCGTCTTGCGCATGGCGCTCTCGGCCCGGGATGCCCTCGAACCGGCCAAAGCGATCACCGCCTATCGTTTGGCTGCCAATGGAATGGAGGTGCCGGGATTGCGGCCGGGGATGCGCATGACTCCGGCACGCCGGCGGGTGCTTTCGGTGTTGAGCGAGGGGCCGGCGCGCCCGGCCAGCGAGCTGGCACAGGCGGCGGGGGTCGGGCCGTCGGTGGTCAAGGGACTGGCCAAGCTCGGGGCGATCGAGGCCGTGGCGTTGCCGCCGCCGCCGGCCTTCGAGGCGCCCGACTGGCGCCGTTCGGGCGTGGCGCTTTCGCCGGCCCAGTCGGAAGCGGCAACGGCCCTCAGGGCAAGCACAAGGCAGGCGGCTGCGGACGGCGAGGGCGAGGGCGACGAGGCCGACCTCGCCGGATTCTCGGTCACCCTGCTGGACGGTGTCACTGGAGCGGGCAAGACCGAGGTCTATCTGGAGGCGGGAGCCGAAGCGCTCGAGGCCGGCCGGCAGGTGCTTGTGCTGCTGCCCGAGATCGCCTTGACGGCTCAGTGGCTCGACCGCTTCCGCTTCCGCTTTGGGGCCGCGCCGGCCCAGTGGCATTCCGACCTGAGCCAGCGTCAGCGCCGGACCGTTTGGCGGGCGGTTGCCGAAGGCGGGGCGCAGGTGGTTGTCGGGGCGCGCTCGGCGCTGTTCCTGCCCTATCGGGACCTCGGCCTGATCGTCGTCGACGAAGAGCACGACCAGGCCTTCAAGCAGGAGGACGGCGTCATCTACCACGCCCGGGACATGGCCATCGTCCGGGCCCGCCTGGGGCGGATTCCCACCGTCCTGGTTTCGGCGACCCCGTCCCTCGAGACCGTCACCAATGTCAAGACCGGCCGCTTCGTCCGCCTCCACCTGCCCGAGCGTCACGGTGCGGCCCGCATGCCGCGAGTCGAACTGGTCGACCTCAGGGCCGATCCGCCGCCGCGGATGCCGGGCCTCGGCCCGGCCTGGCTTTCCGGCGCCTTGCGCCAGGCCCTGAGCGAGACCTTCGAGGCCGGAGAACAGGCGCTCTTGTTCCTCAATCGGCGGGGCTATGCGCCGCTGACCCTGTGCCGGACCTGCGGTCACCGCTTGGCTTGCCACAACTGCACGGCCTGGCTGGTTGCCCACCGCCTGGCCGGGCGCATTCAGTGTCACCACTGCGGCCACGCCGCGAGGCTGCCGCAAGCCTGCCCGGAGTGCGCTACCGAGGGGTCGCTGGCGGCCTGCGGTCCGGGCGTCGAGCGGCTCCTGGAAGAGGTCACGGCCCTGTTCCCCAATCAACGCACGCGGATCGTTTCGAGCGATACGCTGACCGGCCCGACGGCGGCGGCGGAGTTCGTGCGCGCCATGAGCGAGCGCGAGATCGACCTCCTGATAGGCACGCAAGTGGTCGCCAAGGGCCATCATTTCCCCTGGCTCACCCTGGTCGGCGTGGTCGACGGCGACCTCGGTTTGGCGGGCGGCGATCTCAGGGCGGCCGAGCGGACCTTTCAGCTCCTGCATCAGGTGGCGGGCCGCGCCGGACGGGCCGAACGGCCGGGGCGCGCGCTGGTTCAGACCTACGATCCCGAGCATCCCGTCATGCAAGCGATGGCGACCGGCGACCGGGACCGCTTCCTGGAGACCGAGGCGGAGAACCGCCGAGCGGCCGGCATGCCGCCGTTCAGCCGCCTGGCGGCGCTCATCCTTTCGTGCCGCGACGAAGGCCTGCTGGACAGGACTTGCGGCGCTCTCGCCAGGGCGGCCCCGCATGGCGACCAGCTCGAGGTTCTGGGCCCGGCCCCGGCGCCGCTCGCCGTGCTGCGCCGCCAGCACCGGCGCCGTTTCTTGCTGTGTGCGGCACGGTCTCAGGCGGTGCAACAGGTCATCGCGGGTTGGCTGGGTCGGGTCGATCTTCCGGCCGCGGTGCGATTGCGCATCGACATAGATCCGTACAGTTTCCTTTAGGCCGGTGACGGTTTTCTATGGGACGGGCGACGGATTTAACTCGGCTGGCAATAGCGCGGAAACCGCTCTAGAATGCGCCAAATGGAGTGGCCGCCCGGGCCGGGTGTGGGCGTCTTGCAACGCCTAGGGCTTGTGTGATACCACACGCCGCGCGTGGGGAGAGGGGCCATCCAAAAAATTCAGCGGGTGTCGAACCGGGATCGGTTCGGGAGGCTTGGTCGACGCCTGAGGAACGTAGGGGGGATCGGGTTTGGCAAGCGAAGGAGCGGCTGGTAGCGGCCTGGCGGGGCGATATGCCTCGGCCCTGTTCGAGCTTGCGGACGAGCAGAAGGCGCTGGACCAGGTGGCCGGGGAGCTGAGCGCGCTCAAGGGCGTGATCGCCGAAAGCGAGGACCTGCGCCGCTTCATTCGCAGCCCGCTCTATGGCCGTGACGAGCAAAGCAAGGCCATGGCCGCCATTCTCGACAAGGCTTCGGCGGGCGAGCTGACCCAGCGTTTCGTGATGGTCGTGACGCATAACCGCCGGCTTTTCGCCTTGCCTGGGATGATCGACGCTTTCCTCGCCGAGCTGGCGCACCGCCGCGGCGAGGTCACCGCCCAGGTGGTGGCGGCCTACGATCTTTCGGATACCCAGAAGGACGCGCTACTCACCTCGCTTCGGAAGGCGATCGGCAGCAAGGTCCAGATGGACCTGCGGATCGATCAGGGCCTGATCGGCGGCCTTGTGATCAAGGTCGGCAGCCGCATGATCGATACCTCCCTGCGCAGCAAGCTTCAAAGACTTGAATTGGCCATGAAGGGGTCTGGTTGATGGACATCCGCGCCGCAGAAATCTCTGCAATCCTCAAGGAGCAGATCGAGAACTTCGGAACCGAAGCCGATGTGGCCGAGGTCGGCCAGGTGCTGTCGGTCGGCGACGGCGTGGCCCGTGTCTACGGCCTCGACAACGTCCGCGCCGGCGAGATGGTCGAGTTTCCCGGCGGCATCAAAGGCATGGCCTTGAACCTGGAAACCGACAACGTCGGCATCGTGATCTTTGGCGGCGACCGGGACATCAAGGAAGGTGACACCGTCAAGCGCACTGGCGCCATCGTCGACGTTCCGGTGGGCCGCGGCCTGCTGGGCCGGGTCG
>JAUVQB010000211.1 GCA_030598385.1 Alphaproteobacteria bacterium
CAAGGCCCCGGCTGGCCGCACCCTTGCTGGCGCTGGCCCGGGTGACCACGAACAGGCCATTGGCTTTGACCGCCGCTTCCACCCGGCCGATCAGGGTCTCGAAGTCGTGCTGGGTCGTGATGGTGGCGAAACCCTCGGGTGCGGCGCGAGCGCCCTGCACCATGGCAAGGATCGCCACGGCGGCGAGCAGGCCGGTGAAGCTTCGGCGAAGAGAGGTCATGGGGATCTCCCGGCGGTTGGACAGTGGGCCCAGGCAGCCATGCCGCATGGGGCGTATAACGCAGCTTCCTTATAGCCCGAACTGCGCCGCCGCGCTTGTGCCTGGCGTGAAACGCTCCCATCTTTGCACTCATGGTCGAGCCTTTCAGCGACGCGCCCGAGCGCCTGCCCAGAGAGTCTCACACCCGGATTCTGCAGAGCGTGCTGGGCGATCTGGTGTTGCGGCCTTGGTTCGACTGGGTCGCCCTCAACAGCGTCGCGCGCGGCTATTTCCCGCTTTCGAGGGCCTGGGCGGCAGCGCTCGCCAGCGGCGGCGCCCTGGCGCGCTTCCGATCGGAGCTGGCGATGGACGACCTGCCGCGGGCCATCGCGCAGCCGGCCCTCATGCTGGTGCAGAATCGCAGAGCGGCCTATGAAGAGGCGGCGGCGTCCTGGGAACGCGCCTTCTTCGGCGCCGTTAATCCAGGGGCTAATGCAGGGGCCGATCTTGGGCCGGTTGGGCTCGTCGAGGCCGAATCGGCGCGCCACGGAACCGCCCACCAAATGATGCTGACCCGCTTCGCTTTCCTGCCCCTGCGCGGACGCCTGCCGGCGGTGCGCTGGGAGGTGGCGAGCCCGGCGGAGGTCATGGCGGCCCACGGCGCGCGCCTCGCCGATCCCAAGATTGCCTTTCCCGCCGAGGCCGAGCCGGAGGTGGAGGTTTCGCGGCCGGTGTTGAGCACCTACGGCCGGGAGTATTGGCTGCGCTATCCGGCCCCGGCCTCGACCTCCAGCGCGGGCGATACCGCCTGGGCCCGGGTGGTGGAGCCGGAACACATCAAAGACCCGCCAACCATCGTCTTCCTGCACGGCATCGCCATGGAGAACGAGATGTGGCGCGGCTCGGCCGACCTGGTGAGCGAACTGGCGCTCGAAGGGATCCGGGTGGTCAAGCCCGAGGGGCCCTGGCATGGGCGCCGGCGCCTCGAGGGCTGGTACGGCGGCGAGCCGGCGATCGGCCTCGGACCCAAGGGCTTTCTCGACCTCTTCCAGGCCTGGATTGCCGAGGTCTCGGCGCTGGTCGGCTGGGCCAAGGGGCGGAGCGAGGCGCCTGTCGCGCTGGGCGGCGTGTCGCTGGGCGCGCTCACCGCGCAACGCGCCGCCGTGGCGGCCAACCATTGGCCCGAACGCTGCCGGCCCGACGCGCTCCTGCTGGTGGCGACCAGCGGCGCCATGATGGGGGTCGCCCACGGCGGCAGCCTGGCGAGCGCGGTGGACCTGGCGCCGCAGATCGAGGCCGTCGGTTGGACCGCGGACGAACTCATCCGCTGGCTGCCGCTCTTGGAGCCGCAACAGGCGCCCGTCATGGACCCCACGAAGGTGATCATGGTGCTGGGCCATGCCGACGACGTGACGCCCTCGGCCGGCGGCAAGGCGCTCGCCCGGCGCTGGCAGGTTCCCGCGGCGAACGTCTTCGCCCGCGACCAGGGCCACTTTTCGGTGTCCCTCGGCATCCAGCGCGACCGCGCGCCGTTGGAACGTCTTAAGGAGATCTTCGGGCAGCTTGGCTAGTAGAGGTGAGGAACGCTTACCAGCGCCGGAGCGAGAGGAGTTCTATCAATGCGCCGCCGGAAATCCTGGATTGGCCCTCTGTTGTTCGCCTCGGCCATCGCCATGGTGCCGGGGTCCCGCCCGGCCGCCGGCTCGGAACTGGAGACCTGCTTGGCCGAGCCGATGCCGGCGAAACAGATCGCCTGCCTCGCCAAGGCGGCCATCGCCACGGGCGACCCGGAGATCTGCCTCCAGGCCGAACATCCGAGCGTGCGTTGGCCTTGTGTGGCGCTCTTTGCCGATCAGGCCGACGATCCCTCGCTGTGCCGGATCCTGCCGGCCGGCGAAGACGTGCCGGCCAGCGTCAGCCAGGACCTCTGCCACGTCCATCTCGCCGTATCCCGGCGCGATCCCGCGCTCTGCGACGGGCTCTCGACCCCGAACCTGGGCGACGGCTGCTACTACCAGCTAGTCGAGACCGGCGGCGACCCGGCGCTCTGCGAGCGCATCGCCAACCCGGACGTGAAGTCGGTCTGCGCCTTCGATCCCGAAAAGCTCGAGTGAGCCTCCCCAACGATCGGGTCAGCGGCCTCGTTTCGCTTTCAGGATGAGGACGAGGGAGATCGCTCCGAGGATCAACGTGATTCCGACGGCCGGCCAGAGCAGTAGCAAGTCGATGCGGATAGCGGCATAGGGCGACACGCCCGATTCATAATAGACGTAGAGGCCAAGCGCGGCGGCGGCGAAAGCGATGACGCCGAGGCGAAGCCGCTCCGCGCGGCCCGTCCGGTCCTGCGCGAAGAAGGAAAATATGAAAACGGTCAGGGCGCCGAGGGTACAGGCGCCCATGCCCACCCACAGGACTATGAACGCGTTGACGCTGTGGGTCCGCGAGGCGTGTTCGAGGACCGCCTGCCGGTTGGCTGCGGTTAGGCGGTAGACCGCATGGGCCCGGACGGTGAAGGCGTCCTCCGGCCCGCCGCCGAAGACGATCAGCCGGTCACCGACGGCGGGCCCCGAAAGCGGCCGGTTTTGCCAAGCCTCGGTCGTGCCGCCCTCGGGCGCCAGGTCTTCATGCCAAATCGGGCCCTGCCACCGGGCCGCAACCCTTCCGCGCCGCGATGGACCGCGCAGGACCTCCTCGATTTCCAGCGTGACGGCGGGCGGGTCTGCGTTGGTCGCGCCCCTGTCGTCGACATCGAGGACCCGGACAATCAGGATGTCGTATGCGGGGTTGCGGAGCAGATACTCTTGGTCGGGCGCCAAAGCCTCCCGCAGCGCCCAGCCGTGAATTTCTCGGGACTGTTCTTGGGCCGCGGCTTGACCGATCACTGCCGCCAGACACCACGCTGCCACCACCAGGGTCAGGGCCAAGGTGTTGCCTGCGGCACGGTCGAAGGGCGCGGACCATTTGTGCCGCGCCGAGGCGTAAGAGTTCACGGTAATCACGTCGCCGCCGGCCGCGATGTAGTCCTCGTGCATGCGGCGCACGGTGTAGGGGTGGCTCACGAGCGCTTCTGCCGCCCAGGCGTGGCTGTTCATCGGCACGTGCAAGGACTGCAACTGGGTGCCCACGGTGCCGTCCAGGATCACCACTTCCTTGTTGGCGAGCTTTTCCGCCAGGCTCCGGTACTCACTCATACCCTTGCCTCCTCGCCGTTCCGACGGCCCGTCCGTCGCGGACGCCCTCTGATGCATTCTAATCCGCGAATTCGCGGCGCGCCTACGGCGGAGTCATGGCTTAAGGTCCCGCTTGCACCATTTCTTTCCGCGCCTATAGTCGCGCCCCATGAAGGCGGAAACCGACATTGCCCTGAACTCCCTCGGCCTGGCCAAGGCGCCGGGCGAGACCCGCGTGGTGGTCGCCATGTCGGGCGGGGTGGATTCCTCGGTCACCGCGGCGCTCTTGGCCGAAGAGGGCTACCAGGTGGTCGGCGTCACCCTGCAGCTCTACGACCACGGCGCGGCGGTGCAAAAGAAGGGCGCCTGCTGCGCCGGCCAGGACATCTACGACGCCCGGCGGGTCGCCGACCGGCTCGGCGTGGCCCACTACGTGCTGGACTA
>JAUVQB010000152.1 GCA_030598385.1 Alphaproteobacteria bacterium
CCGCCAGCACGGCCTGGCGATCCGCGTGGCGCGCATCTTCAACACCTATGGCCCGCGCATGCACTCCAACGACGGGCGGGTCGTCTCCAATTTCATCGTCCAGGCCTTGAAGGGCGCGCCGATCACCGTCTACGGCGACGGCAGCCAGACCCGGTCCTTCTGCTACGTCAGCGACCTGGTCGATGGCTTGATCGCCTTGATGGAAGCCCCGGACTCCTTGACGGGCCCGGTCAATCTCGGAAATCCGGTGGAGAACACGATCCTCCAGATCGCCGAACTGGTCCTGGCCAAGACCGGATCACGCTCCGAAATCGCATTCAAGCCGCTGCCCGCCGACGACCCGAAGCGGCGCCAGCCCGAAATCTCTCTGGCGAAGGCCGAGCTGGGATGGCAGCCGACGGTGGCGCTGGACTCTGGGCTCGACGAGACGATCGCCTATTTCGAGAAGACGCTCGCCTGACACTCCCGGCAATCGAAGGTCGCCGAGAGGCGCGTCCCCTCAGGGCTCGGCGTATTCGCAAAACCAGCGATAGGTCTGGGCGAGGCCGTCGCGCAGGCCCGTCGACGGCGACCAGCCGAGCTCGCTGAGCCGCGAGACGTCGAGCAGCTTGCGCGGGGTGCCGTCGGGTTTGCCCGGGTCGAACGTCAGACCACCGGCGAATCCCACCACCTCGGCGATAAGGGCGGCCAGCTCGCTGATCACAATGTCCTTGCCGGCCCCGACATTGACGTGTGCTTCGCCCGAATAAGTCTGCAGCAAGAATACCAGGGCGTCGGCCAGGTCCTCGACATAGAGAAACTCGCGGCGCGGACGCCCCGAGCCCCAGACCGCGAGGCTGTCGTCGCCGGCGATCCTGGCCTCATGGGCCTTGCGCATCAAAGCCGCGACCACATGGCTCGAAGCCAGATCGAAGTTGTCGCCAGGCCCATAGAGGTTCGCCGGCATCGCCGAGATGAAGTCGCAGCCGTACTGGCGCCGGTAGGCCTGGCACAGCTTCAGTCCGGCGATCTTGGCGACGGCATACCATTGATTGGTCGCCTCCAGCGGGCCGGTGAGCAGCGCCTCCTCCGTCATCGGTTGGGCCGCGTCGCGGGGATAGATGCAGGAGGAGCCGAGAAACAGCAGTTTCTCCACCCCGCACCGCCAGGCGGCATGAATGATGTTGGCCTCGATCGCGAGGTTGTCGTAAATGAACTCGGCCGGCCGGCTGTCGTTCGCCTGGATGCCGCCGACCGTGGCGGCCGCCACCACGGCCGCCTGCGGCCTGGTTTCGGCCAGCCAATCCTCGACTTCGCTCTGGCGGCGCAGATCAACCTCTGCCCGATCGACCGTGAGGATCTCGCAGTCTTCGTGCGCCAGCCGCCGGACCAGCGCGGCGCCGACCATGCCGCGATGGCCGGCCACCCAGACCCGACGGCCGCCGAGTGGGTAGGGGGCGTCAGTCATCGCGGTTTCGCCGCTCGCTTTCGCGTTTTACGGCCTCGAGGTCGGAGGCCACCATTTCGCGCACCAGCTCCTCGAACGAGGTCTTGTGCCGCCACCCCAAAACGCTGTGCGCCTTGGCGGCATTGCCGACGAGATAGTCGATTTCTGTGGGGCGATGATAGCGGCGGTCGACCTCAACCAGCACCGCTCCGCTGGTCGCGTCATAGCCTTGTTCGTCGACGCCCTGGCCGCGCCACTCGATGGTGCGCCCGACCTCGTGGAAGGCGCGTTCGACGAACTCGCGCACCGAATGGGCCTTGCCCGTGGCGAGGACATAATCGTCCGGCTCGTCCTGCTGCAGCATCCGCCACATGCCTTCGACGTAGTCGCGCGCATGACCCCAATCGCGCCGCGACTCGAGGTTGCCGAGATAAAGGCAGTCTTGCAGGCCCAAATCTATGGCCGCGACCGCCCGGGTGATCTTGCGGGTGACGAAGGTCTCGCCGCGGTGCGGGCTTTCGTGATTGAAGAGGATGCCGTTCGAGGCGTGGAAGCCATAGCTCTCCCGATAGTTCACGGTGATCCAATAGCCGTAAAGCTTGGCGGCGCCGTAGGGGCTGCGCGGATGAAACGGCGTCGTCTCGTCTTGGGGAGGCGGGACGTTGCCGAACATCTCCGACGTCGAGGCCTGATAAAAGCGCGTCCGGTCCTTCAGGCCGAGGATGCGGATAGCCTCGAGCACCCGAAGCACCCCCAGGGCGTCGGCGTTGGCGGTGTATTCGGGCGTCTCGAAGCTGACCTGTACGTGGCTTTGCGCGGCGAGATTATAAATCTCGTCGGGCTGGGTTTCCTGGACCAGGCGAATAATGTTGGTGGGGTCGGTCAGATCGCCGTAATGCAGGAAGAAACGGACATTCTCCTCGTGGGGATCCTGGTAGAGGCGATCGACCCGGGAGGTGTTGAAGGAGGAAGAGCGCCGCTTCACGCCGTGAACAAGGTATCCCTTGTTCAGGAGAAACTCGGCCAAATAGGCGCCGTCCTGGCCGGTCACGCCGGTTATGAGAGCCGTCTTCTGCACACCAAGCCATCCTCAGATATGACGCCGATCTTCCCGAGGCCTGCCACTCGGGCGCTCGCTCGCGCGGCTCCTCTCTACCATTGGACGCCCGGCGATGCCAACGCCCGGCTAGGGCCGGGGCTGGCGAAGGGCGTGTCAGGGGATAGCCGTCTCGGCGAGCGATTCCAGCACGACCGCGCCTTTGCGGATAAGAATGAATTCGCCCCGGTAGCGTCCCGAAGGCCAACCCTGCGCCGGGGCCTGCCGGCCGATGGGCTGCACCCAGTGGATCTCGGTGCTTTGCGCCGGCGCGCTCGTCCATTCCATGACCAGGCGGCCCTGGGGGTCGAACACCCTGAGGCGCTGGCGGTCCCCGGGGCGCAGCCCGAACATGCGAACATAGAACCACAGGCTTGATTGGGCGTTTGGCGGGTGGTTCAGGTAGTCGCCCCGCTCGATCCCGCGAAGGCTGGGCTCGGCCGACGCGAATCCCGCATTGAGGACGCCGCTCGCCAGGTAGGCCAGGCGCCGTGCCGCGTCGTCTTGCCAGAGCGGTTGTCGGGCGCTTCGGCAGCCGGTGCTGGCCCCCGGGCCCAGAAAGGGGTCGATGGCCCGGTCCCGGTGCCAGACCGTCAGGTGCAGATGCGGAAACTCGGCTAGGCCCGACATGCCGACCTGGCCGATAGTGCCTCCGGCCTGCACGATGTCCCCCGGTGCGACGGCGACGCTGCCTTGGCGCAGGTGACAGTACTGCGTCCTCCAGCCGCCACCGTGGTCGAGAACCACGCCGTTGCCGCATTCCCGGCCCTGACCGCCAAGCACGGCGAGCTCGTCGGGAAAGCCGTCCGCAACGCCGTCGCGCAGGCTCGCGACCCGGCCCGCCGCGGCGGCAAGGACTGGAACCCCCCGCGCCACGTCCGTGAGATCGCGCACCCGGAAGTCGGTGCCCTTGTGGCCGTCGTTGGCGAGCGGGCCGCAGGCGTAGTCGCTGGCTCGCGGCCCGGACTCCACATCGAAGTAATTCTGGATAAAGCAGTCCTCTCCCAGGGTGCAGCCGATCGGGATGCGAAGGCGCGGAGGCTCGGCGCCGGCCGCGGCCGAGCTCAAGACAATCATCCAGCCGATCAACCAGGCCGTCGCCAACACCTGTATGGCGGTGTGCCGAATTGGCTTGCCGGCTGGAGCCGCAATTCTGTCAAAAGCTGTCAACCGCACCACTCCAACGCTTGCTTGACCCGACCTCCGACTATCCTCGTGGAGCCGTTCGAACGACATGTTAATGGCCGCTGCAGAGTCGCGCCTAGAGCGGTTTGCGAGAGGGGTCAGCCAGGCCGCCACCTTGATTTCATCGCGATTCGCTCCCAAATATCGGATCGACGGCGCCGAAGTCGGGCCGTTGACGGGCGGAGGGCCAAAAACTCACGGATTCCGCCGGTCCCAGCGAAAGCAGGCGTTGCTCATTGAGAAGGAGGGCGCTGCGCGATGAGCCGACCATCCCTATTCGGCAGCCCGTTGCTGCTCGGCTTCGAGGAGTTCGAGCGCGCCATCGAGCGCCTATCGAAGCACGCCGGCGACACCTATCCCCCCTACAATGTCGAGCAGCACTCCGGCAGCCATCTGCGCATCGTTTTGGCGGTGGCTGGCTTTGCCCCGGAGGACCTGTCGGCCCATATCGAAGGCAACCAACTCGTCATCCGTGGCCGGCAGTCGCCCGATGACGGCGGCACCCTGCTCCACCGAGGTATCGCGACCCGCCAGTTCCAGCGCAGCTTTGTCCTGGCGGACGGCATCGAAGTGACCGGCGCGGCCCTTGACGAGGGCCTGCTGCGCATCGATTTGGAACGCCCGCTGGCCAACACCCAGATCCGCCGCATTGAAATTGCGTCCGGATCCGGCCGGGATTGAGGCTTTGCCGCCGGGAAAGGTAACGCAACGGTAATTTGGAGCGTACTACGTTAGGAAGGATTCGCGGTGGTTTCGGGGACTAGAGCCTATTGGCCAAATAAGGCAATTTTGCCGAATACGAGGATATGATGGATCTGGAACGAACCTTACGCAGCTTGAGCTCTCAGGACTTCCTCTCTCTGGGGCTTAGTCAGGTCGCCTATGTCAGACCTTTGGAGCAGGACGGCGACAACTATTACGCCATCTATGCGGCCGACGGCACGCAGATGGCCGTTTTGGCCAGTCAAGACGCGGCGCTCGCGGCGATTCGGCAGCACGACATGGAGCTGCTCACGCTTCACTAATCGCAAGGACCCCAGGCCCGCACGTCGCGAGAGGCCATCAATCCAACAGGGATAGAAGACGATTAGGCCGCGTGGCTGGCCGCCGACTCGGTAAGCAGGGCGAAAATCGC
>JAUVQB010000097.1 GCA_030598385.1 Alphaproteobacteria bacterium
CCCCTTCGTGGCAAGCGGATCGAAAGCAGAACGCCAGAATATTTCAGAGCCGTCCCAACAACAACGGCAGGCTATACAATCAGTGCGTGTGCGCTATCCAACCGCCGAACGGCCGGCGAGGCGGGCAGGGAACGATCGCAGGAAGCGTCCCGGCGGACCTTGAAAATCGAGCCTCGACAGGCTCATGGCTTGCGTGGTTGAAGTTGTCTAGCGGGCCTGCCTGCCCGCGGCAACGCGCTCAGCCCAATTCTTTGACGCGCGCACTGAGCCGAGAAATCTTTCGCGCCGCAGTGTTGCGGTGAAGAATGCCTTTTTGTGCGCCGCGTTGTAACTCCGGCTGCGCCGCCTTGAACGCTGCCTGCGCAGCCGGCTTGTCCCCGGCGGCAATGGCCGTTTCGACCTTCTTGACGAAAGTTCGAACCCGGCTGACTCGCGAGCGGTTGCTGACCGCGCTACGCGCGTTGCGTCTGATCCGTTTTTTGGCGGACTGGTGATGCGCCATTTTCATTGACCTGCGTTTAACCTGAGAAAGCGCCGCGCTTATAGCCGTGGCCCACACGGTCGTCAAGACGACTCCCTGGAATTGATCGACGATGGTTCTTAAGGGACCAACCGTGTGCAGGAGCCGGGAACCTCCTTTGTTACCGCTGGCGTGTCGGGCAATAGAAGGTGGAGCGCCCCGATTGAACCAACCGGCGTATGCCGCCCCGCTTTCGATGATCGCAATCACAGCCCGGGCAAGCCTCGCCTTCGCGGCCGTAAACCGCCCAGTGGTGCTGGAAGTAACCCAGCTCGCCGTCGGCGTGGACAAAATCGCGCAGGCTCGAGCCACCGGCATCGATCGCGCGCAAGAGGACGTCGCGCACCGCCCAGGCCAAACGCTCCGCACGGCCGCCCTGCACGGTATAGGCCTGACGGCGCGGCGACAGCCCGGCCAAGAAGAGCGCCTCGCAGGCGTATATATTGCCCAATCCGGCCACGACTTTTTGGTCCAGCAACGCCGATTTTATGGGCGTGCGGCGGCCCTTGAGGGAGGACGCCAGAGACCTGCCGTCGAAGCGGTTGCCCAGCGGCTCCGGGCCCAGATCGCACAGCAGCTTGTGCGATGCCAGGGCGCCGCTCGCCACCAGGTCCATGATCCCGAACCGCCGGGCGTCGTTGAACCGGATCACCTCGCCGGCGTCCGTTTCGAACACCACGTGATCGTGGGTCTCGAGCGGCGCGCCATCATTGCGCCCCAACACCATGCGTCCGGACATGCCGAGGTGACACAGCAGGGTCTCCTCGCCGTCCAGGCGCACGAGGATGTATTTGGCCCGGCGGTCGATGCCCAGCACGCGGCGCCCTTGCAGTCTGGCGGCGAAATTCTTCGGAAAAGGAAACCGCAGGTCCGGCCGTCGCTGCAGCACGCGCACCAGCCTGCGGCCCTCCAGGTGGGGCCGTAGTCCGCGCACGACGGTTTCGACTTCGGGAAGCTCGGGCAAGGGTGAAGCAGTCCTTGGTGGATCGGCGGCCAACAAAAAGCGGCACCGGCGGCACCGATTGGTCGCCGGCGGCCGGGTGCAGAGTAGCGCGAAGCCGGAGCGCGCGCTATGGTCCGCGCCATGAGTCCCGACAAGACGTCACATTCGACCGTCGACGGCGCCTCCAGCACGGAGGAGGTCGCCTCTTTCGGTTTCGAAACGGTGCCGGAGCCCGAGAAGGCGCGGCGCGTGCGCCGCGTCTTCGAGAGCGTGTCCGGCCGCTACGATCTGATGAACGATCTCATGTCGGGCGGCGTCCATCGCTTGTGGAAGCAAGCCATGATCGATTGGCTGGCGCCGCGCCCGGGTATCCGCCTGCTGGATGTCGCCGGCGGCACGGGCGACATCGCGCTTCGCGTGACAGCGCGCCTCGGCATCGGCCGGGTGGGGGAGATCGTGGTCTGCGATTTGACGCCCGAGATGTTGCAGGTCGGGCGCGACCGCGCCGTCGACCGAGGAATCCTGGCGGGCCATCCGGGCAGCCCACGTTGGGTCTGCGGCAACGCCGAAGCGCTTCCTTTGGCCGACCGCAGCGTCGAGGCCTATACCATCGCCTTCGGCCTGCGCAATGTCACACGGATCGATGCCGCGCTCGCCGAGGCGCGGCGCGTTTTGCGGCCGGGCGGGCGGTTCCTCTGCCTCGAGTTCAGCCAAGTGGCGGCACCGCTGCTCTCAGAGCTCTACGATCTCTATTCTTTCAAGGTGTTACCGTCTTTGGGAGAGTGGGTGACCGGCGACCGCGACGCTTATCGCTATCTCGTCGAATCGATCCGGCGGTTCCCGCCGCAGGACGAGCTTGCGGGCCGTATTGCGTCGGCCGGTTTCGACCGGGTGCGCTACCGCAATCTTTCCGGCGGCATCGCGGCCCTTCATTCGGCCTGGCGTCTTTGATCTCGATGCTGCGTCCGGTACGTACCCTCTTCAGGCTGCTCGTGATCGCCCGCACCCTGGCCCGGCACGATGCCCTTGCCGCGCTCGAAGTCTTGCAGGTGGCGCCGGGGCTGCTGTGGTTTGCGCGCCTGGGCTCGCGCCGCGACGTCGCCGGACGGCCGGGACAGAAGCTGGCCCGCGCGCTCACCGAGTTGGGCCCCACGTTTATCAAGCTCGGGCAATTCCTCTCGACACGCGCAGACCTGCTGGGCGAGCAGGTGGCGGCCGACCTTTCCGAACTACAGGACCGGCTGCCGCCCTTCGACAGCCGCGACGCCCGCGCCACCATCGAAAACGAGCTGGGCCGCCCAATTGACGAGCTGTTTTCCCGCTTCGAGAATTCGCCGGTGTCGGCCGCGTCGATCGCCCAAGTCCACCTCGCGGTGGTGAAAGACGACGACCGGGCGCCGGAGGATCCAGGCGTTTCGAGCCCGGCCGAGACCGCCGCCGAGACCACAGCTGCTTCGGCCGGCGCGGCCGCCTTGGGCGATCTCGTGGAACCTGTCGAGAACTGGAGCGGCCGTGAGGTCGCCGTGAAGGTGCTGCGGCCCGGCGTCGAGCAGGCCTTCGCCCGCGATTTGGAGCTGTTTTATACGGTAGCCGATGTGGTCGAGCGCACTCAGCCGAAGCTGCGCCGCCTGAAGCCGCGCGAAGTGGTCGGGGTGTTCGAGGAAACGGTCAAGCTGGAGATGGATCTGCGCATGGAGGCGGCGGCGGCATCCGAACTGCGCGCCAACTTCGCCGACGATCCCGACTATCACGTTCCCGCCATCGACTGGCAGCACACCTCGCGCCGCGTTCTTACGCTCGAGCGGGTCGGCGGCATTCCTCTCGACGACCGCGATGCTTTGACCGCCGCCGGCCACAACCTCACCGAGGTTTTGACCAAAGCCGCGACCATCTTCTTCAAGCAGGTGTTCCGAGACGGGCTGTTCCATGGCGATCAGCATCCCGGCAACATGTGGGTCGACCCGGACGGCAATATCGTCGCCGTGGATTTCGGTATCATGGGCCGGCTCGACCGCCGCACGCGGTACTACCTGGCCGACATGCTGCTGGCGACCCTGGCGCGGGACTATCGCCGCCTTGCCGAGGTGCATGTCGAGGCCGGATACCTGCCGCAGGGCCACCCGCCCGACATCTTCGCCCAGGCCTTGCGCTCGGTCTGCGAGCCGATTTTCGGACGGACGCTCAATCAGATCTCCTTCGCGCGCCTCTTGGCCCAGCTCCTGCAACTCACCGAATCCTTCGACATGCCGGTCCAGCCCCAACTCCTGCTGCTGCAGAAGAACATGCTGATGGCCGAGGGGATCAGCCGCCGCCTCGATCCGGGCCTCAACATCTGGGTCCTCGCCCAGCCGCTGATCATCGACTGGGTGCGCGAGAACCGGGGCCCCGAGGCCCGGCTCAAGGATGCGGCCCAGGATTTGGGCGAGAGCCTGCAGCGCCTGCCGCGCCTGCTCTCGGAGGTGGAGCGCGCCTCGGGCCAGATTGCCCGCGACGGCCTGCGTCTCGACCCGGATTCCGCCAAGAGTCTCGGCTCCGCCGGCCGCGACCGCGGATCGAGAATTGCCCTGCTGATCGCGGCGGTAGCCCTGGTCGCGGCCGTTATCGCTTTGATTTAGAAAAAGTTTTCTCGGTTCTTGTCAGAACGGTCCGGGCATCTTAAATTATCTACGGTGCAACACCGTGAAATTGTTTCAATTGCGCAGACCAAAAGATGTTTTCTGGGTGAAAGATGTTTTCTGGCCAACGCATCCTGCTGATCGTCTCCGGTGGCATCGCCGCCTACAAGAGCCTTGAGCTGATCCGCCGCCTGCGCGAGGGCGGCGCGACCGTGCGCTGTATCCTGACCCGCGCCGGCGCCGAGTTCGTCACGCCCTTGAGCCTGGCGGCGCTCAGCGGCGACAAGGTCTATGACGACCTCTTCTCCCTGACCGACGAGGCGGAGATGGGCCATATCGAGCTGTCCCGCGACGCCGACTTGCTGGTGGTGGCGCCGGCCAGCGCCGACCTGCTGGCCAAGATGGCGACGGGCCAGGCGGACGATCTGGCGACGACGGCCCTGCTGGCCACCGACAAGCCGATATTGGTGGCGCCGGCCATGAACGTACGCATGTGGGAACACGCCGCGACACAAGCCAATATGGCGCTCTTGGACGAGCGCGGCGTCCTCAGCGTGGGGCCCTCGGAAGGCGAGATGGCCTGCGGCGAGTTCGGTTTCGGCCGGCTGGCGGAACCCGAGGAAATCGCGGCGGCCATCGCCGATTTTTTTCGCAGCAACAACCGCTTGAGGGGAACCCGCGCCCTGGTCACCAGCGGGCCGACTTATGAGGCGATCGACCCGGTCCGCTATATCGCCAATCGTTCCTCGGGACGCCAGGGCCACGCCATAGCCGACGCCCTGTCGCGCCTCGGCGCCGAGACGACGCTGATCTCCGGGCCGACCGGACTTGGCGATCCGCCTGGCGTCCGGGTCGTGCGCGTCGAATCGGCGGAGGACATGATGGCGGCCTGCCAGGCGGCCTTGCCGGTCGGCGTGGCGGTCTGCGCGGCCGCGGTGGCGGATTGGAAGGTCACGTCCGCCAACCCCCAGAAGCTCAAGAAGGACGGCGGCCTGCCGCGCCTGGACCTGGCGCCCAACCCCGACATCCTGGCCAGCCTGTCGGCGGCCGGGACCGAGCGCCCGGCCCTGGTAATCGGGTTTGCCGCAGAAACGGAAAATGTGATCGAGCATGCCAAGGCCAAGCGCGCCAAGAAGGGCTGCGACTGGATCCTGGCCAACGACGTCGGCCCCGCGACCGGCACCTTCGGCGGCGCCAGGAATCGAATCCACATGATCGACGATCGGGGCGTCGAGGCCTGGCCGGTCATGACCAAGACCGCCGTCGCCGCCGAGCTGGCCGAACGAATCGCGGATCATCTCGCCGCCGGATCGGGCAAGGGGCCCGCGGCGCGCCGAGGGAAGACAGCAGCATGACGAAACTCAGCGTACCCGTACAGCAGTTGCCCCACGGCCGAGACCTGCCGCTGCCCGGCTATGCGACGGCCGACAGCGCCGGCATGGACCTGTTGGCCGCGGTGGCGGACGAGGTCACGCTGGCCCCGGGCGAGCGCCGGCTCATCCCGACCGGCGTGGCGATCGCCCTGCCGGCCGGCACCGAGGCGCAGGTACGCCCGCGTTCGGGCCTGGCCTTGAAGCACGGCCTCAGCGTCCTCAACGCGCCGGGCACGATCGACGCCGACTATCGCGGCGAGGTGGGGGTCATCCTGATCAACCTGGGCCAGGCGCCGGTGACGCTCAGCCGGGGCGAGCGCATCGCGCAACTGGTCGTGGCGCCCTGCCAACAAATCGCCTGGCAGCCGACCGAAAGCCTGGACGCCAGCGCCCGCGGCACCGGCGGCTTCGGCTCGACCGGCCTCGATGGGCGAGAGGGTGACGGGCGAAAGAGCGGCGCTGGCTCCGCGGCCGCATCGTCTTAGCCCCGGGGGACCATAGCCAAACGATGTTCCGACTGTCGAAAAAACTGCTGTTCGCCATCGAGGCCGTGGTCGACATCGCCTACCACGCCGGGCCGGGGCCGGTGCGTTCGATCGATATCTCGCGGCGCCAGGGAATCCCGCGGCGCTATCTGGAGCAGGTCCGGCAACACCTGGTCCACACCGGCGTGCTGGCCGGCCCGCGCGGCCCGAAGGGCGGCTATCGCCTCGCGCGCGAGC
>JAUVQB010000108.1 GCA_030598385.1 Alphaproteobacteria bacterium
CGTCAAAGTCATGGTAAACGAAACCTGAATCGCGGCCCACGCCGAAGCCGCGGCGGACTTGTGCTCGGGCGGGCATTGGCGGTTGGGCTGCTCCCGCAATGCCCGGAAACCGCCATTTTCAGGGTGGTCGGGGACCTTGGAGCCGACCTCTCAGTAAGAACAATTTAATCCCAAGGGGCTATCTCTAGATGTCGGTTTACCTTTGGACGTCACCGAGAAGCAACATGCCGAAACTCGCCACTTGGCTCAATTCCGACAGCAGACCGGTCTCTCACACCGACAAGCGATTAGCCAACCGCTTTTTGAAGTACTGGGAAGGCCTGCGGGGAAGCGCGGACTATCCGCTGATCAGCGACCTCAACCTCGATCACGTGGGCGAGTTCGTGCCCTACACCTTCAATCTCGATCTCTCGCTCGACGCGGAAGACCCCAGGTTCCGCTTCCTCGGACGGCAGCTGGTCCGAGAATGCGGCGGAGACATTACCAACCAAGGGGTCAGCCGCCTGCTGCCTCAAAGCTGTCTTGCGAGAGCCGTTGAGCGCCGCGGCGAGGTGGTCTCGGAGGGAAAGCCCTGCATGATCGCCGACGAGTTCATCAACGCCGAAGGCAACAAGGTTCTCTACCGGGCCGTCATGCTGCCGTTCAGCAGCAACGGCGACACAATCGACTTCATCATCGGTGCGATCAACAGCAAGACCGTTGAGCTAAGCCGCGGCGCGGCTGCTGCGCCTCAGGCGCCGGAGATTGCCGCGGCCGCGTCCACCGGCCGCCAGGCAGACGCCGGCGAAGCGTCGCAGTTTCGCGACCGTCCCAGTGTCGCCCCGCGCAACCGCAAGGAGGTGTCCGAGCTGATTGCCGAAGTTTCGGCGGCAATGTGCGACGAGGTGCCTACCGAGGCCGGCGCCGGCCCGGCGGATGGCCCATCGGGCCTGCCCAAAGCGCGAGAGGGCGGCGGCGCGCCGCGCGGGCGGATCATCGTCGTGGGCAGCGAGAAGGGCGGCACCGGCAAGTCGACCACCGCCATGCATGTCATCGTATCGCTGCTCTATGACGGCCATAAGGTCGGGTGCATCGACGTTGATACCCCCCAGTCGTCGCTCGGGCGCTATATCGAAAACCGGCAACTGCTGAATCGGCAACTCGAGCTCAATCTGCCGCTTCCCGTTCAGGTCGGATCGTCCGATCCGGGTAAGGGAACCGGCTTGCTGGAGGAGGACCTCTACCAACTGGCCGGCACCTGCGACTTCGTGGTGGTCGATACGCCGGGCAGCGATTCGGCGATCTCCCGCATGGCCCATTCCTGGGCCAGCACCGTGGTCACGCCGATCAACGACAGCTTCGTCGACCTTGACACGCTCGCCGTGTTGGACTCCGACGGCAAGCAGATCCTGCGACGGGGCCATTATGCGGAGATGGTGGCCCACGCGCGAAAACAGAAAATCGCGCGGACCGGCGAGGGGTTCGACTGGATCGTCTTGCGCAATCGCCTGTCGAGCCTGGAGGCGCGCAACAAGAACCGCATGGCCGACGCCTTGGCCGCCCTCGCCAAGCCTCTCGATTTTCGCAACGTTGCGGGTTTGAGCGAACGGGTCATCTATCGCGAACTGTTCCTGAAGGGTCTGACCCTGCTCGATCTGCGCGAGCAGCGCGCCGGCGTGGCCCTCTCCATGTCGCACCTGGCCGCCCGCCAGGAGCTGCGGGCGCTGGTGCAGTCGATCGGGGTCTCTGCCGCCGATGCCGCACGCGAGTCCCGCGCCGCAGCCGCGTCCTAGACGGACCGGCGCCGACGGGTCGGCGCCGAGTGTCGACCAAGCTTTCCTGATTACGAGTCGCCCTTGCCTTCGGGTCGAAAGGCCTGGATGTGAACGTGGCGCAGGCTGCCGCCCGCTAGCGCCTCGACCCTGGAGCGGGTAAGCGCGACCCGGTTCTGGAAGCCCTCCTCGCCCAGCGACTGGCGGAGCGTTCCGGCCTCGCTTTCCGACTGTGCCAGTTGACGGCGGCCGTCCCGTTCCGACCAGGCGGAGTGGTCGCGCACCTCTACCGCCCCGAAGCCGGCGGCCTTCAGGCCCGCCTCGTAAACGGACAGCGGGTCGAAGTGAAAGATCAGGCCGCTTTTGGCAAGCCGCGCGGCCCAGTCTTCATAGGCCGGCCGGCTGTCCAGGGTCTCGGGGCCGCCCTCGCCCTCGACCCAGTCGCCGCAGGCGAACACGCCGCCGGGGCGCAAGACCCGGTAGGCCTCGGCCAACAAAGTCGGCTTGTCGGGCACGTGGCAAATGACGTCCTTGGTGAAGATCGCATCGAAGGCCTCATCGGGCAGAGGCAGCGGTCCTGGCGCTACCAGCTCGAGGGACACGCGTTCCGTCAGCCCGGCGTCCTCGACAAGTCTCGCGGCTTGTTCCAGCGAGTCCGGCTCGACATCGAGTCCGAGCACCCGGGCGGCGCCCAGCTCGCCCGCCAGAACCGCCGAGGCGCCGCCAATCCCGCAGCCCAGATCCAGCACGTCGCGGCCTACGATCGACAGCCCCTCGACGATGTCGAAGACCTCCGCTGCGCCGCCCGGCGAGAGAAACCCCTTGCCGTAAAGCGACTGCATGCTGGCAAGGACGGCGTCGCTGTATTGGCGGGACTCCGCCATGGCCTCACCCCCCCTCCCTGTGTCTCTCTGGTAGGCTCAAACTCTAAGGATGCGGCCAAACCATCGCAAGGCGATCGAGACGCCGCTTGACGGTGGTGGGGCGCTCGTGGCGCTCAAGAAGCCGCTTTGCGGGTCCCCAACCGCGCGCTATACCAGAGCCCATGGATGGCTTTCTGGTCGTGCTTCTCATCGTCGCTTTGGTGGCGACGTTGGGCGCGCTGTTCGCCGGGCTCCTCGTCATGGCCCGTGGCGGAGAGGTCAGCAAGAAATACAGCAACGTCCTAATGCGCTGGCGCGTGATCCTGCAGTTCACGGCCCTGGTGCTACTGGGCCTCATCATGCTGGCGGCTGGAAAGTAGCTAAGCCAAATAGGCAAACTGGGGAGCGGTGCATGGTTCGCCTGACACGCATCTACACGAAGGGCGGCGACAAAGGCGAAACCTCGCTCGGCAGCGGCGCGCGGGTCGCCAAGCACGATCCGCGGGTGGCGGCCTACGGGACCGTGGACGAGGCCAACGCCGCCATTGGCCTCGCGCGCCTGCACATCGGGGATGCGCAGGCCGACACCGACGCCATTCTCGGCCGGGTGCAGAACGACCTGTTCGACTTGGGCGCCGATCTTTGCCGCCCTGAAACCCCGGAAACCGATAAACCTTCCGAGCCGCCGCCGCTGCGCGTGACCGCCGGCCAGGTGGCGCGCCTGGAGGGCGAGATCGACCGCCTGAACGCCGATCTGGCCCCGCTCACGTCTTTTGTCCTGCCGGGCGGCACGCCGGCTGCCGCCTATCTCCATCTCGCCCGTACGGTCGCTCGCCGGGCCGAGCGGGAGATGACCTTGCTGGCCCAGTCAGAGGCCGTGAACCCGGAGGCCATCCGCTACATAAACCGCCTTTCGGACCTGCTTTTCGTGCTTGGCCGGGCGCTCAATGACGGCGGTGCACAAGACGTGCTCTGGGAGCCGGGACAAAACATCTAACTTCATACGACGAAAGAGATTTTTTTGAGTCAAACGGCCACTGCGGGGAGCCGGTTCGGGATTGTTGACAGGGCGTTTCTCGATCCCTATTGTGCGCCCGCGTCGTGCCCCCGCAACACAGCGCTAAGCGGCGGGTTTCGACGGCGGGGAAGCAGATTCACGACCAACTCACCACTTGAGCGCTAGGGCTTCGCGATGAAAGTCTTGGTACCAGTCAAGCGCGTCATCGACGCGAATGTGAAAGTCCGGGTGAAAAGCGATCAGTCGGGCGTCGAGCTGAACAACGTCAAGATGGCGATGAATCCCTTCTGCGAGATCGCGGTCGAGGCCGCGATTCGCCTGAAGGAAGCCGGCACGGCCGAGGAAGTGATCGTCGTCTCGGCGGGTCCGACGACGAGCCAGGAGACGCTTCGCACCGGCCTCGCGATGGGCGCGGACCGCGCCATCCTGATCGAGGGCGACGCGAGCCTCGAGCCGCTGGCCATCGCCAAGGTCCTCAAGGCCGTTGTCGAGCGCGAAGAGCCGGGTCTTGTCATCATGGGCAAGCAGGCCGTCGACGGCGACAACAACCAGACCGGCCAGATGCTGGCGGGCCTGTTGGGCTGGCCGCAGGCGACCTTCGTATCCAAGATCAACCTGGCCGACGGCGGCCTGGAGGCGGTGCGCGAAGTGGACGGCGGCCTGGAAACGGTCAAGATGGGCCTGCCGGCCATCGTCACCGTGGACCTGCGCCTCAACGAGCCGCGCTACGCGTCGCTGCCCAACATCATGAAGGCGAAGAAGAAGCCGCTCGACGTACTGGCGCCCGGCGACCTGGGTGTCGACGTGAGCCCGCGCCTCACGCTGCTCAAGGTCACCGAGCCGGCGTCGCGCAAGGCCGGCGTCAAGGTCGGCAGTGTCGGCGAGCTGGTCGACAAGCTGAAAAACGAAGCCAAAGTCATTTAAGGACGCGGGGATCGAGACATGAGCATCCTTGTGGTTGCCGAACACGACAACGCCGAGCTCAAGCCGGCGACCCTGAACACGCTCGGTGCGGCCGTAGAGCTTGCCGGCCACGGCGGCGGCGAGATCCACCTGCTGGTCGCCGGCACGGGCTGCGGGCCGGTAGCCGAGGCCGCGGCACAGATTCCTTGCGTCGCCAAGGTCCTGGTTTCGGACAGCGCCGAATACGAGCATCGCGTCGCCGAGAACATGGCGCCGCTGATCGTCGAGCTGGCCTCGAATTACGGTCATGTGCTGGCCTCCGCCACCACGTCGGGCAAGAACGTGATGCCGCGCGCGGCCGCATTGCTGGACGTGCAGCAGGTTTCCGACATCTCCGGCATCGAGTCCGCCGATACCTTCGTGCGGCCGATCTACGCCGGCAATGCGCTTGCCACCGTGCAGTCGAGCGATGCCGTGAAGCTGATCACCGTGCGTGGCACGGCCTTCGAGGCGGTCGCCGATCAGGGCGGCTCGGCGGCGGTCGAGGCGGTAGGCGGGACGGGCGATCAGGGGCTTTCCAGCTTCCTCGGCGCGGCCTTGACCGAGAGCGAACGGCCGGAGCTGACCAGCGCCAAGATCGTGATCTCGGGCGGGCGCGGCATGCAGGCGGGCGACAACTTCGCCATGTTGGAGCGGATCGCCGACAAGTTGGGCGCCGCAGTGGGCGCGAGCCGCGCCGCGGTGGACGCCGGGTTCGTACCCAACGACTACCAAGTCGGCCAGACCGGCAAGGTGGTGGCGCCGGATCTCTACATCGCGGTCGGCATCTCGGGCGCCATTCAGCACCTGGCCGGCATGAAGGACTCCAAGGTTATCGTCGCCATCAACAAGGACGAAGAAGCGCCTATCTTCCAGGTCGCCGACTACGGCCTGGTCGCCGATCTTTTCCAGGCCCTTCCAGAATTGGAAGCGGCGCTATAGCCTAGGCGGCGTGGGTGCCGGCGGCCGGCATCCCGCGCGACCCAACAGCTAGGATCGGTTCCATGTCCGAGGCGAACGGCGAAATAACCGAGATCAAGTGCATCGGCATCATCGGTGCCGGCCAGATGGGCAGCGGCATCGCTCACGTCTTAGCGGTGGCCGGCTACAACGTGCGTCTGTCGGACATTTCCGACGAGCAGTTGGAACAGGCGCGCGAGAGCATCGGCGCCAACCTCGAGCGCCAGATCGAACACGAAAAGATCTCGAGCGACGATAAGGCGGCCACGCTCGCCCGCATC